>NZ_JAPJQF010000015.1:0-55379 GCF_030825285.1 Anaerotruncus massiliensis (ex Togo et al. 2026) | reverse complement strand
CTCCGCCGCCGAACCCGCCGCCGAAGAAGCCCCCGATGAACGGCCCGCCGTGGAAGTCGTCGTCGTCCCAGTGCCGGCGCCCGCGGTGACGGCCGCCGCGCATGAAGAGCATCACGACCGCGATCATGACAAAGAAGACCACGAGCGCCCCGGCGAAGTTTCCCTCGCGGGAATCCTCCCCATAGTCGCGCGGCTCGTAACCGGGCAGCGCCTCGAGACCGTACTCCACCATCGTCTCGGAGAGCAGGGCGCTGTAGAGCTCGCGGGTCCCCGCGTCAAAATCGCCCGCCTTGTAGCTTTCGAGCGCGTAGGCGTCGATCATGCGGCCGACCTTCGCGTCGTTGAGCGCGCCCTCCAGACCCCGCCCCACCTCGACGCGGATCTCCCCGTCGTCGGGCGCGAGCAGAAGGAGCAGGCCGTTGTCCTTCTCCCCGTCGCCGATGCCCCACTGGCGGCCCACGTTCAGCGCATAGGACGCCGGGTCCTCGCCGTCGAGCGACCGCACCGTCAGCACGACGATCTGCGCGCCCGTCTCCTGCGCAAGGGAGGCGGACTGCTCCATGATATACGCTTTGGTGTCCGGCGAAAGCACGCCGGCGTAGTCGTTTACAAAGAAGTCGCTGGTCGGGCTCGGATAGGCGGCGCCGCAGAGCGCCGCCGCCACAAGCAGGAGCGCCGCGAGAATGGCTGCTGTCTTTTTCATGCCCGTCCCTCTCCGCTTACGCGCCGAAATCCACGTCCGGCGCAGACTGCGCCGACTCGGGCGCGGTGAAGTACTCCGCCTTCTCGAATCCGAACATGCCGGCGACCAGGCGGTTCGGGAAGGTGATGATCCTGCTGTTGTAGCTCTTGACCGCGTCGTTGTAGTCGTTGCGCGCGACCGAGATGCGGTTCTCGGTGCCCGCGAGCTCATCCATCAGCGAGATATACCCCTGGCTCGACTGGATCTCCGGATAGTTCTCCACGACCATCAGCAGCCGGGAGAGCGCGCTGGAGAGATTGTCGTTGGCCGCGGCCAGCTCCTCCATCCCCATGCCCTGCGCGCCCGCCAGCTGCGCGCGCGCCTCGGTGACGCTGTCGATGACCGACTGCTCCTGCGCCGCCAGCCCCTTGACCGTGTTGACGAGGTTGGGGATCAGGTCGGCCCTGCGCTGAAGCTGGGTCTGGATCGCCGCCTGCTGGGTGTCGACGTTTTCGCGCGCCGCGGCGATGCCGTTATACCCCCCGACAAGGGAGACACCGATGATCACGATGATCGCGAGAACCGCGATCAGGACGACCACGCCGGTAGACATTTTTTTCATCTTATCGTTCCTTTCTTTTGGCCTGCCACCATCCTAGCACAACCCGGCGTCCCGTACAAGCGGGCCGCCCGTGAATTCACGAATCCGTCACAGACCGTTCATTTTCCCAGTTCGCGGACCATCTGGACATAGGGCAGCTCTTCGTAGCCGAGGCGGCCGTAGAGCCTGCGCGCGCCTTCGTTATCCGGCTCCACCTCGAGGCGGAAGCGCGCCGCCCTCCCCGCATAGTATTCGCTGACAAAGGAAAAATACGCGCTGCCGAGCCCCTTCCCCTGGAATTCGGGACGCAGGTAGAGCTCCTCGAGCAGCACGACCATGCCGCCCGCCTCGGTCGACCAGGTGAGGGACACCTGCCCGTAGCCGGCGAGCTTCCCCTCCTGCTCGAGGAGGAAGACGTCCACATAGGGGCTGTCCGAGACCGCCTGCTCGTAGGTGCGTTCAAAAAAATGCGCCGGGACGGGGTGCAGCACGGCCGGCGAATGGTAAAATTCATCGAGCAGCGTGAGAAAATCCGTTTTGTCCTGCGGGGTCAGCTTCCTGATCATGTTATTCATGCTCCTGTTCCTTGATATTTGGCAACAGTATACCCAATTCCGTCCCGTTTTGCAACTCCGCCCGGACGTCCCCGGCCTCCCTTGCCAATTCCGCCCACCCGTGCTATAATGTTGCCAACGGGAAATATCCGGTACAATTTCATCGCCTGCGTCCAAGGGGGCTCCCGCGGATCAAGGCTTTTCAGGTAAATCGTTCTAAAGCGCGCGGGTTCGGCCCGGCGGAGAAGGCGGTGGTATTTTTGTGCTGCAAACGCGGCGCCGCGCCTTTGGGGACGCGGCGCTTTTTTTGGCGGCGGAGACGCGGCCGCTTCGGAAAGGAAGGCTGACGGATGGAAACAAGAATCGCCCTGATCGGCATCATCGTGGAGGACATGCGGGCGGCGGACCGGCTCAACGCCATCCTGCACGAATTCGCGGGCTGCATCGTCGGACGGATGGGCATCCCCTACCACGCGAAAGACGTCAGCATCATCAGCGTGGTCGTCGACGCGCCGAACAACGTGATCAGCTCCCTTTCGGGCAAGCTCGGGATGCTCCCCGGCGTCAGCATCAAGACGGTCTATTCCAAGGCAGGAGGTCCCCCGCATGACGCTGAATGACACGGTTTCCGGGCTGGCAGGGCTTCTCACTTTACAGGACTTCTCCCCCGTCTACCGGGAGGCCGACCGGGTCCGTCGGGAGGCGGTCGGGGACGTGGTGCACATCCGCGCTATCCTCGAATTCTCCAACCACTGCAGGCGGCAGTGCCGCTATTGCGGGCTCAACAGCAGGAACGCGGCCTGCGACCGCTACCGCATGACGCCGGAGGAGATGGTTGATTCCGCCCGCGCCGCCTGGGAGGCGGGCTACAAAACGATCGTGCTCCAGTCGGGCGAGGACCCGTTTTTTACCTCCGCGCTGCTCGGGGAGATCGTCCGGGAGATCAAGCGGACGGGACTGGCGGTGACGGTGAGCTGCGGCGAGATGCCGCGGGAGGACTACGCGCACCTGCGGGCGTGCGGGGCCGACCGCTACCTGCTCAAGCACGAGACCGCCGACCCCGTCCTCTACGATTCGCTGCACCCCTGCGGCACCCTCTCCGAGCGGGTCGCCTGCCTGAAAACCCTCAAGGCCCTCGGGTTCGAGACGGGCAGCGGGTTCATGATCGGGCTGCCCGGCCAGACGAACGAGACGGTCGCGCGCGACCTGCTGCTGCTGCGCGAGATCGGCTGCGACATGGCGGGCATCGGGCCCTTCATCCCCCACCCGGACACGCCGCTGCGGGACCTGCCGCACGGGAGCACCGAGCTCACCAAGCGGGCGGTCGCGCTCGCGCGGCTGCTGCTGCCGAAGGCGAACCTGCCCGCCACCACCTCCCTCGGGGTGATCGACGGGAAGGAAAAAAACGACGTCTTCTCCTGCGGGGCGAACGTCATCATGCGCAAGGTGACGCCCGACGCCTACAAGCAGAAATATGAAATCTATCCCGCCGCGCTCGGACATACCGATATCAAGGCCGAGCGCGCCGAGCTGGAAAATATGATCCGCGGTCTGGGAAAAATACCGCAGTAAAGAAAGGTTGAATGAAAATGTACAATCCGAAGTCGAAGGTCGCAACCGAATTTATCGACGACGCTGAGATCAGGGAGACGCTCGAGTACGCCGAACAGAACAAGGCGAATTTCCCCCTCATCGATCAGATCCTGGAGAAGGCCGCAACGCTGAAGGGCCTCTCCCACCGCGAGGCGGCGGTGCTTCTCGAATGTGAAGACCCCGCCTACATAGAAAAAATCTACGCGCTCGCGATGGACATCAAGAAGAAAAACTACGGCAACCGCATCGTCATGTTTGCCCCCCTCTACCTCTCCAACTACTGCGTCAACGAGTGCCGCTACTGCCCCTACCACCACCACAACAAGCACATCGCCCGCAAGCAGCTCTCCCAGGAGGACATCGTGCGGGAGGTCGTCGCGCTCCAGGACATGGGCCACAAGCGCCTCGCGCTCGAGACGGGCGAGGACCCCGTCAACTGCCCGATCGAATACGTGCTCGAGAGCATCAAGACGATCTACGGCATCAAGCACAAAAACGGCGCGATCCGCCGCGTGAACGTCAACATCGCCGCCACGACGGTCGAAAACTACCGCCGCCTCAAGGAGGCGGGCATCGGGACGTATATCCTCTTCCAGGAGACCTATAATAAAGAGTCCTACGAATACCTGCACCCGGCGGGGCCGAAGAGCAACTATGCCTACCACACCGAGGCGATGGACCGCGCGATGGAGGGCGGTATCGACGACGTGGGCTGCGGCGTGCTCTTTGGGCTCAACCTCTATAAATACGACTTTGTCGGCCTGCTCATGCACGCCGAGCACCTCGAGGCGGTCTTCGGCGTCGGCCCGCACACGATCAGCGTGCCCCGCGTGCGCACCGCCGACGACATCGACCCCGACGAGTTCAACAACGCCATCTCGGACGAGATCTTCCAGAAGATCGTCGCCGTGCTGCGTGTCGCCGTCCCCTACACCGGCATGATCATCTCGACGCGCGAATCGCAGAGGACCCGCGAAAAGGTGCTCCACCTGGGCATCTCGCAGATCTCCGGCGCCTCCCGGACGAGCGTCGGCGGCTACGCCGAGGCCGAGGAGGAGAACTCCGCCCAGTTCGACGTCAGCGACAACCGCACCCTCGACGAGGTGGTGGGCTGGCTGCTCGACCTCGGCCACATCCCGAGCTTCTGCACCGCCTGCTACCGTGAGGGACGCACCGGCGACCGGTTCATGACCCTTGTCAAAAACCAGCAGATCGGCAACTGCTGCGACCCCAACGCGCTCATGACCCTCAAGGAGTACCTCGAGGACTACGCCTCCCCCGAGACGAAGGCCAAGGGCGAAAAGATGATCGCGGACACGATCCCCCTCATCCCCAACGAGAAGGTCCGCCGCCTCACCGTGGAGCACCTGGCGGACATCGCCGCGGGCAAGCGCGATTTTCGGTTCTGACCGGGCCGTCCGCCCCCGTCAATGGCGCCGGGGACGGACACGAAACCGCATCATATAAAAGGAGTGCCATTCCATGAGCCTGACAACAACCCCCAGCGCCAACCGGCTGCACATCGGCATCTTCGGCAAGCGCAACAGCGGCAAATCCTCCCTTATCAACGCGATCACCAACCAGGACACCGCCCTCACCTCCGAGGTCGCGGGCACGACGACCGACCCCGTCTACAAGGCGATGGAGATCCACGGCATCGGGCCCTGCATGCTGATCGACACCGCCGGCTTCGACGACGAGGGGGAGCTCGGCGCGCTGCGCGTCCGGCGCACGCGCGACGCGCTCGAAAAGACCGACGTGGCGATCGTCGTCTTCTGCGAGGCGGACGTCTCTCTGGAGGCCGACTGGATCGGGGCGCTGCAGGAACGCGGCACGCCGGTCGTCGCCGTCATCAACAAGGCCGATCTGCTCGGCAACGTCTCCGAGATCGCCAGGGCGATCCATGACGCGTTCTCCCTCTTCCCCATCGTCGTCTCCGCAAAGGAGCGCACCGGCGTCAAGGACGTGATCGAGGCGGTCATTCGCCAGCTGCCCGAGGATTACGAAAAAAAGAGCATCACCGCCGGACTCGTCGGCGAGGGGGACGTCGTCCTGCTCGTCATGCCGCAGGACATCCAGGCGCCCAAGGGCCGCCTCATCCTGCCGCAGGTACAGACGATCCGCGACCTGCTCGACAACCGCTGCGTCGTGCTGTCGGTCACGGCCGACAAGCTCGACGAGGGCCTCGCGGCCCTGCGGGAGCCGCCCCGCCTCATCATCACCGACTCGCAGGTCTTCCCCGCCGTCTACCAGAAAAAGCCGCCCGAAAGCCTGCTCACCTCCTTTTCGGTGCTGATGGCGGCCGTCAAGGGGGACATCGCCTCCTTCGTCGAGGGGGCCGCCGCGATCGACGCGCTCACCCCCGATTCCCGCGTGCTCATCGCCGAGGCGTGCACCCACGCCCCCCTCGAAGAGGACATCGGGCGCGTCAAGCTCCCCCGCCTGCTGCGCAGGCGGGTGGGCGAAGCCCTCGCCGTCGACGTGGTCAGCGGCCCCGACTTCCCGGAGGATCTCAGCGGCTACAATCTGATCATCCACTGCGGCGCCTGCATGTTCAACCGCCGCTACGTCCTCTCCCGCATCGAACGGGCCCGCGCGGCGGGGGTCCCGATCACCAACTACGGGGTCGCGCTCGCCAAGCTCGGCGGCATCCTCGACAAGATCAGCTACCGCTGAATCGCAACCGTGCAGCATCCTGCAAAAAGGCCGCCGAAGGCGGCCTTTTTCTGCACGGATATTTGCATTTTTCCCCTCCGCAGCCGGTAAATTTGGGCGGATTCTGCAAGACTTTCCCGGAAAAGATGCAAATAGGCCCAAATCCCCTTGACTTTACCGCTCTGATTGCATAAACTGTATCTCAAAGGCTTAGCGCCTTTTCTTGTGTTGCAAGAATGTTTAATATGGGAGAGGATTAAAATGAAAAGAGTACTTGCTCTCGTTTTGGCGACCCTGGTGCTGCTCGCGGCCGCGGGCTGCGGCTCCAAGCCCGCCGAGGAGAAGACCTTCACGATCGGAATGGAGTGCGCCTACGCCCCCTTCAACTGGACCCAGCTCGAAAAGACCGACACCGCCGTCGACATCGGCAACGCCTCCTACGCGGACGGCTACGACGTCGTCATGGGCAAATACATCGCCGAGAAGCTCGGCCGCACCCTGGTCGTCAAGCCGATCGCCTGGGAAGGCCTCGAGCCCGCCGTCAACAACGGCGAGATCGACGCGATCATCGCGGGCATGACCGCCACCCCCGAGCGGAAACAGAACGTCGACTTCACCACCCCCTACTATGAGAGCAAGATGGTCGTCATCGTCCGCAAGGACAGCGACCTGGCCGGCATTACCGACATCCAGCAGCTCTCCGGCCGCAAGGTCCAGGGCCAGCTCAACACCATCTACGACGACGTCATCGATCAGATCGACGGGGTCGACCACGTCACCCCGCTCGCGACCTACCCGCTGATGGTCGTCGCGCTCCAGAACGGCGAGGTCGACGCGCTGACCGCCGAGCTGCCCGTGGCGGTCGGCGTCACCAGCAGCAACTCCGACTTGACCTACGTCGAGTTCGACGCGGACAAGGGCTTTGAGGCCGACACCTCCGTTTCAATCGCGGTCAAGAAGGGCAACACCGAGCTGCTCGACGAGATTCAGAAGGCGCTCGACAGCATCACCGAGGAGACCCGCCAGCAGTGGATGATCGAAGCGACCGGGCGCCAGCCTGCGCAGGAATGATCCACGGCGCACGCCGTCCGAAAGTACGAAAGATAGGATTGTGTGACCATGTTTGCATCTGCAATTGATATCGCCGTCAAATACTGGCCGATGTTCTGGGCCGGCATCAAGACGACCCTGCTTCTGTCCATCACCGGCACCGTCATCGGCCTGCTGATCGGCCTGGTCGTCGGCAGCGTGCGGTCGGTCTGCTCCAAAAGCGAGTCGCGGGATTCCGGCGTCGCCAAGGCGGTCAAAAAGATCGTCTATTTCATCACCTGCGTCTATGTGGAGTTCTTCCGCGGCACCCCGATGATGGTGCAGGCGGTCTTCCTCTACTACGGCCTCAAGCCGGTCTTCAACTGGGACACCACCGTCGCCGGCATCTGCATCATCTCGATCAACACCGGCGCCTACATGGCGGAGATCCTGCGCTCCGGGCTCCAGTCGGTCGACGTCGGCCAGACCGAGGCCGCGCGCAGCATCGGCATGACCCCCGCGCAGACGATGTTCCACGTCGTACTGCCGCAGGGCGTCAAAAACGCCTTCCCCGCCATCGGCAACGAGTTCGTCGTCAACATCAAGGACTCCTCGGTGCTCAACGCCATCTCGGTGACCGAGCTGTTCTTCCAGTCCAACAAGATCGCGGGCAGCATCTTCAAGTTCACCGACACCTTCCTCGTGACCGCGCTGGTCTATCTGGTGCTCACCTTTACGACCACCCGCATCCTGCGCGCGATCGAAATCCGCATGCACCGCCCGCCCTCCAGCTATCCGACCTCGCAGACGGTGCCCGAGGCGCGCATCAAACCGGAAGGAGGGGCGCAGTGATGGAACACATCGTGGAGATCAAAAACCTCAAAAAGCACTTTGGCGAGCTGCGCGTCCTCGACGACATCAACTTCCACATCGACAAGGGGGACGTGATCACCGTTATCGGCTCGTCCGGCAGCGGCAAGTCCACCCTGCTCCGGTGCATCAACCTGCTTGAGATCCCCGACGACGGCGAGATCCTCCTCCACGGCAAGGATATCCTCAAGGGGGAGCTCGACGTCAACAAGCACCGCGCCAAGGTTGGCATGGTCTTCCAGTCCTTCAACCTCTTCAACAACATGAGCGTGCTGAAGAACTGCATGATCGGCCAGATGACCGTGCTGAAGCGCAGCAAGGAGGAGAGCCAGAAGAAGGCGGAGCAGCTGCTCGCCACGGTGGGCATGTCCAGCTTCATCGGCGCCTCCCCCGCCCAGCTCTCGGGCGGCCAGCGGCAGCGCGTCGCGATCGCGCGGGCGCTCTGCATGGACCCGGAGGTCCTCCTCTTCGACGAGCCGACCTCCGCGCTCGACCCCGAGATGGTCGGCGGCGTGCTCGCGGTCATGAAGGATCTGGCCAAGTCGGGCCTCACGATGATCGTCGTCACCCACGAGATGGGCTTCGCCCGTGAGGTCTCCTCCCGCGTCGTCTTCATGGACAGCGGCATCATCCTCGAGGAGGGCCCGCCCGAGCAGATTTTCACCGCCCCCAAAAACGAGCGCACGCGGGAGTTCCTCTCGCGCTACCTCGCATAGAAAAAACGGATCAAAAAGGCCGCCGGCATTGCCGGCGGCCTTTTTTCGTTTATTTGTGATAGAGCTTTTTGGTCTGGTACTGCGGTTCGCAGGTGAGGTTGAGCCCCAGCTTGCGGAAGGTGTCCCCGTCCACGTGGGAGAGGATGACCGTCGAGTGCGCCTCGCAGCCGCGCAGCTTCTGGAGCTGGCGCATCGCGAGCTCCGCCGTCGGGTTGGTCGCCGCGCAGATCGACAGCGCGACGAGGATCTCGTCGGTGTGGAGCCGCGGGTTGTGGTTGCCGAGGTGCTTGGTCTTGAGGTTCTGGATCGGCTCGATGATGATCGGCGAAATCAGGTGGATGTCGTGCTGGATGCCGCCGAGCGCCTTGAGGGCGTTGAGCAGCACCGCCGCCGACGCGCCGAGCAGGGCCGAGGTCTTGCCCGTGACGATGCGGCCGTCCGCGAGCTGGATGGAGGCGGCGGGCATCCCCGTCTCCTCCGCCTTTTTCAGCGCCGGGGCGATCACCGGGCGGTCGGAGGTCGACACCCCCGCCTGGTTCATGAGCAGCTCCACCTTGTAGACCATGTCCGCGTCGGCGAGGCCCTGGCGCTGCTCGCAGAGCACGCTGTAATAGCGGCGGATGATCTCCTGCCGGGCGGCCGCGCAGACCACCCCGTCGTCGGTGATGCAGCTGCCCACCATGTTGACGCCCATGTCCGTCGGGGATTTGTAGGGGGAGACGCCCGCGAGCTTCTCGAAGATCGACCGGAGGACGGGGAACACCTCCACGTCGCGGTTGTAGTTGACCGTGGTGACCCCGTAAGCCTCGAGGTGGAAGGGGTCGATCATATTGACGTCGTTGAGGTCGGCGGTCGCCGCCTCGTAGGCGAGGTTGACCGGATGCTTGAGCGGCAGGTTCCAGATCGGGAAGGTCTCAAACTTCGCGTAACCGGCCTTCACGCCGCGCTTGTATTCGTGGTAGAGCTGGGAGAGGCAGGTCGCCATTTTCCCGCTGCCCGGGCCGGGCGCAGTGACGACCACGAGCGAACGGCTCGTTTCGATGTATTCGTTTTTGCCGTAGCCCTCGTCGCTGACGATGAGGGGCACGTTGGAGGGATAGCCCGCGATCGGGTAGTGGCGGTAGACCTTGACGCCGAGGCTCTCCATCCGCTTCTGGAAGGCGTCGGCCGCGGGCTGGGCGCTGTACTGGGAGATCACCACGCTGCCCACGTAGAGTCCGATGCTGCGGAACGCGTCGATCAGGCGGAGCACGTCGAGGTCGTAGGTGATGCCCAGGTCGCCGCGCAGCTTGTTCTTTTCGATGTCCGAGGCGTTGATGACGATGACGATCTCCACCTCGTCCTTCAGTTCAAGCAGCATCTTCACCTTGCTGTCCGGCCGGAAGCCCGGCAGCACGCGGGACGCGTGGTAGTCGTCGAACAGCTTGCCGCCGAATTCGAGGTACAGCTTGCCGCCGAACTGCGCGATCCGTTCGAGGATGCGCTCCGACTGTGTGCGCAGGTATTTTTCGTTGTCAAAACCCAGCTCCATAAATCTCCAACCTCCACAAAACTTACCGCTCTCCATTATACTCAATTCCCGGGGATTTTACAAGAAAGTTCGCCAATTTTTCTGTATTTTCATCCCGCGGCGGGGATTCCTTCCCCACCGATACATACTTTTGGGAAAGAGGCAAATAATGTAACCATCCCTGCAAACGAATGGAGTGAGCAAATGAACGAAAAGACGGTTCTTCCGGTCAAAAACGACTACGGCTATTACGAGATCCGGCTGGAAAGCATCGGCGGGCTGGGCGCCAACCTCTGCGGAAAGATGCTCGGCGAGCTCGGCGCGGTCTATCTGGGGCTCAATTCCGCGTCCTTTTCGAGCTACGGCTCGGAAAAACGCGGTTCCCCCGTCAAGGCCTTCATCCGCTGGTGCGAGCAGGACATGGACCTGCGCGTCAACAGCCCCATCGAATCCCCCCACATCCTCGGGCTCTTCCACGAGGCGATGGCGGGCAAGCTGCCGGTGACGGCGGGCGTCACCGAGGAGACGCGCGTGATCGTCAATACCGGCGCCTCCCCCGACGAAATGCGCGAGCGGCTCAAGCTGCACGCCGGCGAGCTCACCTGCGTCGACGCGCAGAAGATCGCCATGGACTGCAAGTCGCGCGTCAACATGGTCATGCTCGGCGCGATCGTCAGGGCCTCCGGCTTCATCCCGCTCGACGCGGCGCTCTCCCTCGCGCGCGAGACGATCGGCAAAAAGTACCCCGCCCTCTGCGAGCAGAACCTCGAGGGCATCCGCCGCGGCTACGCCGAGGGCGTCTCCCGCCAGTTCTCCGACGACGGCCGCTTCCCCGCCGTCCCCTATACCGAGGCACGCGACAAATGGGGCTACCGGAACGCGCCGCTCGGCGGCGTGAACCCCCGGTTCGGCAGTTCCGTGTCCAACGACCTGTCCGCCTCCCGCGAGGGGTATATCCCCCTCTTCATCCAGGAGAAGTGCATCAACTGCGGGCTGTGCGACACCACCTGCCCCGACATGGTCTTCCAGTTCCGGCCCGGCGAGTACAAGGGCCGCAAGGCGATGGTCAACACTGGGCTCGACTACCACCACTGCAAGGGCTGCCTGCGGTGCGTCGACGTCTGCCCGACCGAGGCGCTCGTCGCCGGGCTCGAGCGCGAGCATCCGGACAAGAAGTGGTTCGTCCGCAACAAGGACCTCATCGTCGACCGGATGGAGTTCGAGGACGCGGGGCCCAACTCGTGGGTGACGAGCGAGAGCTTCCTCAATGAAAAACGTGTGGACGGAGGGGTTGTGTGATGAAAAAACAGCGGGTGCTTTTCGACAGCGGTAACGAATTGGCGGCCTACGCCGCCAAGCAGATCAACTACCATGTGATGGGCTACTACCCCATCACCCCCTCCACCCAGATCGCCGAATTCCTCGACCAGATGAAGGCGGACGGCGAGCACGACATCTCGCTGATCGCCGCCGAGGGCGAGCACAGCGCCGCCGGCATCTGCTACGGCGCGTCGACGGGCGGCGGGCGCGTCTTCAACGCGACCTCCGCCAACGGCCTGCTCTACGCGCTCGAGGAGCTGCCCGTCCAGTCGGGCACGCGCTTCCCGATGGTCATGAACGTCGCCTGCCGCACCGTCTCGGGGCCGTTGTCGATCAAGGGGGACCACAGCGACATCATGTATACCCTCAACACCGGCTGGGTCATCCTCTTTGCCAACTCCCCGCAGGCGGTCTACGACTTCAACATCTGCGCGCTGAAGCTCGCCGAGCGGGTGAAGCTGCCCGTCATCGTCGCGTTCGACGGGTTCTTCACGAGCCACCAGAAGCGCCGCTGCGAGGTGTTCGAGGAGGATTCCGACGTGCAGGCGTTCGTCGGGAAATACGACGCGCCCTACAGCGCCCTCGACCTCGCGCATCCCGTCTCGATCGGCTCCTATATGAACGAGCCGGACATCATCAACAACAAGTTCCAGCTCCACCTCGCGATGGAGCAGGCGCGCGAGGCGATTCCCGAGATCTTCGCGGAATATGAAAAGCTCTCCGGCCGTGCCTATTGCCGAACCGAAAGCTACCTCGCGGACGACGCGGAGGTGCTGCTCTTCCTGCTCGGCTCGAGCTACCACACCGCCAAGGTCGCGGCCGACCGCTTCCGCGCGCAGGGCAAAAAGGTGGGCGTCTTCACGACCAACGTGCTTCGCCCCTTCCCCGGCGAGGAGCTCGCCGCGATCTGTAAAAACGCCAAAACCGTGCTCGTCGGCGACCGGCAGGACAGCTACGGCGCAGAAGGCGGCAACATGAGCCTCGAAATCCGCGCCGCGCTCCAGCGCGCGGGCGTTTCCGCGCGGGTGCTCAGCCGCGTCTACGGCCTCGGGGGGCTCGACTTCTACGTCGAGGACGCCGAGCGGATGATCGAAAGCTGCTATGATACGAAAGCCCCCGCCTTCGACTATCTCGGCAGCTATCCGGGCGAGCAGGTGGACAACCAGCAGTATTTCGCGCCGATCACCGGGGAGGCCGCCTCCCCCGGGCTCACCACCTGCGTCTTTGAGGACGGCAAGGCCGTCGTCAGGGGCGGCCGCGTCAACGAGACGACCGCCATGCCCAAGCGCCTCGCCCCCGGCCACGGCGCCTGCCCCGGCTGCGGCATCCCCGTCAACGTGAACCTCCTGCTGCGCGGCATCGAGGGCAACGTCGTGCTGCTCTTCCAGACCGGCTGCGGCATGGTCGTCACGACCGCCTACCCCAAGACCTCCTTCCGCGTCCCCTACGTGCACAACCTCTTCCAGAACGGCGCGGCGACCCTCGCTGGGCTCGTCGAGATGTGCCGCCAGCGGCAGAAGCGGGGCGAGCTGCCCGAGGGGGAGATCACCTTCGTCATGGTGAGCGGCGACGGCGGCATGGACATCGGCATGGGCTCCGCCATTGGCACCGCGCTGCGCAACAATCACCTCATCCTCTTCGAGTACGACAACGGCGGCTATATGAATACCGGCTATCAGCTCTCCTACTCGACGCCGATGGGCGCGAAGAGCTCGACCTCCCATGTCGGCCCCAACCAGTACGGCAAAAACTTCTTCCACAAGGACACGCCGATGATCATGGCGGCCACCAACATCCCCTATGTCGCGACGGTCGCCGAATGCAACCCGGCCGACTTCCTCAAGAAGGCCGCGAAGGCGAAGGCCTACGCCGCCGAGCACGGCATGGCCTACCTCAAGGCGCTCTCCGCCTGCCCGCTCAACTGGGGCGACAAGCCGAACACCGAACGCCGTGTCATCCAGGCGGGCGTCGACTGCTGTTATTTCCCCCTCTACGAGGTCGAGCGCGGTATCACCAAAATCACCTACGACCCCGAGGCGGCCGGCAAGAAGCTCCCCGCCGCCGACTGGCTGGGGATGATGGGGCGCACCAAACACCTCATGAACGAGCGGTACGCCGACGTCGTGCAGGCCATCCAGAACGAGATCGACCACCGCTGGCTGCGCCTCAAGGCGCGCAACGACTGCGAACTGCTCTAGTTTCTACCAATCGCACGAAGGGCGGCGGGTTTCCCGCCGCCCTTTTTGTGCAGTTTTGCCATGCCGCTTTCCGGGCGCGGCCGCGGCGTCTGAATTCCCGTGAGATTCCACAAATTTGTCATATATAATCACGCCAAAGAAGTGCGGTTTTCACAATTCCGCCGGGACGGCGCGGCATTGCCGCGCCGTTTCCCTTTTGCGGCAGCCTGCGGTATGATGGAACCAGTGAAAAGGAGGCGGAGGCATGGCGGTTCCAAAGGTGGCGGCGATCCACGATCTTTCCGGGCTGGGGAAATGCTCGCTGACGGCGGCGGTCCCCGTTTTATCCGCGATGGGGGTGCAGGCGTGTCCCCTGCCCACGGCGGTGCTCAGCAACCAGACGGGCTTTTCCAGCTACGCATGCGTCGACCTGTCGCGGCACCTCGACGCCTTCACCCGGGAGTGGGAAAAGCGCGGCGTCCGTTTCGACGGCGTCTACACCGGCTTTCTCTGCGGAGCGCGGCAGGTCCGGATGGTCGAGCGGTTTCTCGACCGGTTCTACCTGTCCGGGACGCTGCTGCTCGTCGACCCGGTGCTCGGCGACAACGGCAAGCTCTACCCCGTCTTCGGCAGGACGATGTGCGACTCCCTCAAATCCCTTGTCGCGCGCGCCGACGTCATCACCCCCAACCTCACCGAGGCCTGCATCCTGGCGGACGGCGACTATGCGTCCGCCGCGCGGGCGCAAAGCCTCGAGCCGGTGTGGGAGCTGGCCGAGCGGCTCGCCGGCATGGGGCCGCGCACGGTGATCGTCACCGGCGTGCACCGGGGGGATCTGATCTGCAACGCGGGCTTCGACGCGCGGACGGGCAGGCGCTTCTCGGTGGGCAACCGCAGCGTCGGCAGCGGACGCAGCTTTTCGGGCACTGGGGACCTGCTCGCCTCGGTTCTCTGCGGCGGGCTGGTGCGCGGCGAAACGGCGGAGGCCGCGCTGGAAAAGGCGGCCCGCCTGCTCGAGGCCGCGATCTCCGACGCGGAGGCCGACGGCACCGATCCCAACGAAGGCGTCCCCTTTGAAAACCATCTCGACCTGCTGATCGGAAAGGAAGGATAAACGATGACAAGTCCGAATTCGGCGGCCCTGAGCCGCAGATCCTATAAGCTGCTGACCGCCAGCGCGATGTTCGCGGCGATGATCACGCTGACCACCGCCTACCTCTTCCACATTCCCGTCGGCGTCAACGGCGGCTACATCCACTTCGGCGACGCCTTCATCTATCTGGCGGCCGGCCTGCTCCCGATGCCCTACGCCTGCGCGGCGGCGGCGATCGGCGGGGGGCTCGCGGATTTCGTCTCGGGCGTCCCGGTCTGGATGATCCCCACGATGATCATCAAGCCCCTCACCGCCGTCTGGTTCACGGCGAAATCCCCAAAGCTCCTCTGCGGGCGCAACCTGCTCGCCCTGCTGCTCGCGGGGATCGTCTCCAACGCCGGCTATTACGTCGCCGAGGCCCTCTTCTCGGGCAACTGGCTCGCGCCGCTCGTCACCCTGTGGGGGGGCGTCGTCCAGTCGGGCGGAAGCGCGGTCGTCTTCCTGCTCGCGGCGTTCGCGCTCGACAGGTTGAATGTGAAAGAACAGCTTGGGCTTTACAGGGGGAACGAGTGATGGAAGATATCCTTTATGTATACGGCGACAGCCTCTACGTCAACCTGACCAACAAATGCCCCTGCCGCTGCACCTTCTGCATCCGTTCCCAAAAGGAGGGGCTCGGCACGGCCGAAAGCCTCTGGCTCGACCACGACCCCACCGCCGAAGAGGTCCTCGCGGCCTTTGGGGATTACGACCTCTCCGCCTATCAGGAGGTCATCTTCTGCGGGTACGGCGAGCCGATGTGCGCGCTCGACACCCTGCTCGCCGTCTGCCGGTACCTGCGCGGCGTGGGCGGCGTGAAGATCCGCGTCAACACGAACGGCCTGGGCGACCTCATCCACGGCAAACCCACCGCCCCCCTGCTCGAGGGGCTCGTGGACACCGTATCGGTCAGTCTCAACACCTCCGACGCGGAAAAATACAACGCCGTCTGCCGCCCCTCCTTCGGGCCCGCGGCCTACGACGCGATGTTACAGTTCGCCGTGGACTGCAAGCGGTACGTCCCCGCCGTCAAATTTTCGATCGTCGACGTCATCCCCCCCGACGAGATTGAAATCTGCAAGCAGACGGCCGCGCGGCTGGGCATCCCGCTGCGCATCCGGCATTTTTCCGACTAGAAACGCAGAAAAAGGCGGCCTCCGGGAAGCGCGACAGCCGATAAGGAAGTATTGAGAGCAAACTAACTTATACGGCCGGCAAGCGAGGTTGCAGCAGAAAGCGAGTGAGAAGCAATACACTTTTCACTCGCTTTTTGTTTCCAATAGAGTTATAGAATAGCGTTTTGTTCCTCCCAGGATAATTATACCGAAAGTTTTTGATATGCACTCTGAAAGGCACATAAATACCGACTTCTTGACTTTCACTCTTTTTACGCTGATGGGATAAATATTATGCGTCAACGTGGAGCGTCGAGGACAAACAACCAAAAAAGAACAACAGATAAAATCGCTTGCAATTAGTGTGTTAATGGACAAATATAGAGGGTAAGCTCCAAAACCTCCCCCCTATATGTATTACATCATTTCTCGCAACTCTTGCATGGTTTTTAACAACTTCATTGTTGAGGCATAATCCAATTGAGTACCTTCGTATTCACAACGGTAAAGTCCTTGCAAATTAGAGGGTAACACTGTACCCTTCTTACAGAGTAGTATAACACGCTTTCCATATAACGCAATAGCAGCACCGATCTCAATCAGAACATTCTCATTAAGACGGTTGAATTTTTGTTCGCCATTCCCAACAGGAACTTCCTCAGTATCTATATGAATGATACCTGCGTCGCAATTTCTCATATCATCAAAAACTTTATCTGGCACAGGAATTGCAGTGGTTTCCCTTTCTACCGAAACAATTGCTTCCATTTGTCCGTATGCCAATAACTCTTTAAGTTGCCCTATGATAATTGCATTGTTTTTACCATGCGATATGAATATATTAGGTTTTTCTTTTTTCAATGGTACAGCGGGTGTTGTGCCAATTGGCGGGGCGATGTTCATCTTCTCAAGTACATCATTAGGCAACGATTGCTCTGCATGAGTGGACTCTAAGCTACTGCTTTCTGCATCATCGACTATGTTTGGTGAAGATGTCACTCTGTCTAAAAAAATGTATTCGTTGCCGCTAATAACTCTAAGAATTTTTGCCTTGATAGCATTGTTTCTTAGTAATTCCCATGTGCTTTCTACTTTATCTCCGGGAACGCCTTTGGTGAGAAGGATATTCCGCGCAATATCTGGACGTGGCAATTTGTTTTTGTCAAACTGCTGATAAAAATCTGCTAACAATGTTGGAAGCATTATGGCTTCTTTCAATGCAATATCATTATCGCCTTCAATTAGTGGAGCAACAATACGCTCCCCGAGGTGTGTTAATGAAATGCTTTGTGCATTGTATGCACCGCTTGTTATTCCGTAAGCTACTGCTGCGCCTGTTAACGTCCTCCAATTAGAGCTAGTTGGAGATATTTTACATGCTTCAGCCAGCAATAATGGGGGTGTAGCTTGTCCAGCAAAATTGTCTTTAATTGCCTGGGGGATAATCAATACATCCTCTATGGGCACAGATGGACATACCGCTTGTGATAAGCGAGTCTGCTTTTTCTTTTGCGGCGTTGCCGCCACGCCCTCTTGCGATACGACATTTTCTTTTGCCATGACAAAACCTCCTATAATTTTTACTATGTTTGTATTATATGATTAAAAGTTCACGTTGTCAATACATTTTTTTGCAATCTTCCCATTCAAACAAAACAATTCTTTGCTTAGTGCTGACAAAGTTATTTGTAACGCAGTAGGACGCCATTTTAAGGGGTGTGAGTATAAAATCCTTAGCCATGCCTTTATTGCGTCCACAAAGCCGCATAAATACAGGCTTTTCTACCCTCTATTGCGTGACAGAGAACCCTATAATTTAAGAGGGCGCAAGCGGTTTATCCGTTTGCGCCCTCTTGATTGCTTAACATCAAAGACGGAAACAGCCGTCAAGGACGCGAAGCGTGAAGTTTATCCTTGACGGCTGTTTTTGGCTTTGCTACTTGCGCGGTGGCTGATAGTCCGTTCGGAACTTCATAACAGCCATGAGCAGCTTTGCATTTAACCGCTCTTTCATATCGGCGTTTCCTCCGATTAATCTGCCTATGTAGGCTTTGTGTTGTTCCTGTACCGCAAGGAGCGCGGCGGTATCGCCTGTGATTGCTCTTTCAATCACTTCATAGGGAACAAGGTTGTATTTGCTGTTCCTCATCATTCATCTTCTCCATTTCCGTCCGCAACTGTTTCAAAGCTGCGTTTTTCTGATAGTTGACCGTTGTACGTGGCTTTCCCAATAACGCCCCAATCTGCTTATATCTTAATTGCAGATAATAGCGCATAAGAATAATTTCCCGCCGACGCTCCAATAGGCACAACAAAGCTTTTGCTAACTTCTCGCTGTCAACAATAACCGTCTGCCCGTTGACTGCAAAGGCAGTCGGCTTGTCCTGCAAGACAAAGTATTCGTCCATACTGCGAGGTGCAAAATAGGTATTCTCTTGCAGATACTCAAAGGATATTTCACGCTGTACCTTGCGCTTTCGTTCCCTGTAATAATTACAGGCTTCATTGTGTAATACGGCTTTGCAAAATGCGTGAAACCGGCGTTCAGTACGCTCTCTGTATTCTTTGGATAACATCATTCTCACCCCCTTTCCGTTTGGAATGAGGGCTATAACAAAACCGCCTGTGCAGCGCAAAACTGAACAGACGGTTATGCTATATGATGTGATAATGCATTTATAATGATGTGAGAGTTCCTCTTGATAGCCGCAATATCCCGTAGGTAGGAACGGCCTTTTTTTGACAAACTACTGATTGGAAAACAGTGTTGATATAAAGCGGACATAGCGATACCTCCTTGATACCGCCGTATCCTTGCAAATAATCGTTTTTTCTCCGTATTTCTGTTTTACATGAAAAACGGCGGCTCTATATTTTCCCCAAAAACGAAAAAGCCGATAACCATGAGTTTTCACCTCATGTGTTATCGGCTCTGCGTCTATGCGTCTGGCTCTTTGGAAACGGACATATTCAGTTGCCCTATGTTGATTAGGGTTTCATGTTTGCATTTAGGGCAGAATAGCGGGAAGTTCACAAGAACGGTATCGTCGCGTATTCTTACCCTTGTTTTACTCTTGCAAAAGGGACACAATATCCAACTTTCCTTTTTGGCGTTTACGGGTAACTGCACGTTACTTGTCCTATTCCCACTTAAAGAATTTCACTGCAATTCCTGTGCAGATGATTGTAACCATTACCATAACCACAATAGGAAACCAAGTATTTGGGGTCGGCAAGCCAAGAAAAGTTGATTTCATCAGTTGGATACCCTGTGTCATTGGAAAAACGCTCACGATTTTTTGCATAACTGCGGGCATTACCTCAAAGGGAAGTGTCGCACCCGAAAAAATTAACATTGGGAAATATAAGATACAGGCGATAACGCTCGCGCTCTTTGAATTTTTTGCAATACCGCCGACCATCATTCCGATACTTAGGGTAGATACCATTGCCAGCAACCAACTTCCTAAAAACGCTAACCATGAGCCGCTTATTCTCACATTCCATATCAGCATTGCCGTAGGAATAAGCGTAAGCATAGATACAAGACAGTACACGACATAAATTGTAAATTCAACAGAAAGCAGCTTTAGCGGGCTAACAGGCGTAACTTGAAAACGCTTTAGGATTTTTCGCTCCCTGTATTCTGATACAACAAGGGGCAGCCCCATTAAGCCGCCTGCGCATATACTTATCGTGCAAAGTGCGCCGAAAGATTGTTCCATAAAAGTGTACGCCGCACCGTCCGCAGCGGGCTTTGTTCCATAAATGAAACCGAGAATAACCAAGACAACAAACGGCATAATGACCGCAAAAATAACCATGTTCATATTTCGGATATTGAGCTTCAGCTCATTCTTTAATAATGCTCCAAACGATTTCATTCTTCTTCGACCTCCTCACCGGAAAGGGCAAGATAAGCGTCCTCAAACTTTGTGCAGCCGCTTGTTTCTTTTGCCTGTTCAACTGTGCCATAGAATACGACTTTTCCCTGTTTGAGAATACATATCTCGTCGCAAAGGGCTTCTACTTCGTCCATGAGATGTGAAGTCAGAAAAATAGTTAAGCCCTTGCTTTTCAAATCAGACAATATTTTCCACACGCCGCGACGGGCTTTTGCGTCAAGCCCCGTTGTCAGTTCGTCAAGAAAAACAAGTTGTGGGTTAGGAATGAGCGCAAGGACGATAAACAGCCGTTGCCTTTCACCGCCGGAAAGACTTTTTACTGCGCTGCTCATCTTATCGCCTATTCCAAATTGAGTACAAAGTTCTTTCCAGTCTGCTGGGTTTTTATAGAGACAGGCGGTTTCTTCGCATAGTTCAGAAACTTTGATTTCCGGCTGATAGTCGCACTCTTGAAACTGTACACCTACATTTTGAAAAAGATTGCGTCTGTCCCTTTGGGGATTGCACCCTAAGACGGTTATTGTACCGCTGTCCGCAGTTCTTGTTCCCAAGATACATTCAATGATTGTACTTTTTCCTGCTCCGTTTGCTCCAAGCAGTCCATAAACGGTACCGCGTTCTACGGATAGACTGATATTGTCTATCGCAAGCAGCTTGCCATAGGACTTTGACAACTGCTCCACTTCGATTGCTGTTTGCATGGTAATACCTCCTTAGCTTTGTTTTCGTAAATAAGAATACCACCAATAAAAACATTGGTGGTAAAATGTAGGGTTTATTAAAATCGAATTTTCATTTCTTGCAGCATATTCAAGACTTTATAAGCATTTTCTTCTGCCACCGAAAGTGAAATGATAAGTCTATCGCAGGCTGAAATAATATTGTCAGATTGTTTTGGAGTGTTTAATGCAGTCCGAATATCTGCATGGGGATTTTTGGATATTTGTTGGAGCAGCCGTAAAATTGCTTCTAATGAATAGTTTGCACACCGTAGAGAACGAATAATTTTTAACCGTTGTATATCTTCATCCGTATATACACGATACCCATTTTCTTTTCGTTTAATGGTAAGCAAACCGTTCATTTCCCAATTTCGGAGCGTGTCCATAGAAATATCAAGTGCTTCTGATACCTCTTTTCGTTTTAAACATTGCGTGTGTTCCTGCAAGCCGCCGGATAGAAGCTGTTTCACAATCTCGATAGCTTCCTCGGCGTTGGCGCGTTCTTGCTTGATTTGCTTTAGATAGTCATTGATAAGTAAGATTGCAGCGTCAAAATCTCCTGTCGCTGCTATTTTAGTCATTTGAACAATTTTCTTCCGCAGTCCATTTTGTAATACTTCAACTTGAAACGCAATCCGCACCAATCGGCATTGTTCTATATGAAATTCTGTAAATACCCGATAGCCGTTTGGTAATCGTTCGGGCTTTGGAATTAACTTCAATTTTTCATATAGCCGTACTGTGTTAGGGTGTATTCCAATAATTTCCGCAACCTCGGCGGTTTTATATGTTGTCATTGATTGCCACCTCTATTCTTTTCTTCAATAGTATCACAAATAAAAAGTCTGGTGTTATAGTGTATGGTTTCATTATATCATGGAGATTAAACCACTACAAGGTGAAATGCTATTTTAAGACTTTCGGTCACGCCAAATAGCAAATATAAATCATGGCATTGCAGCCGCTATGTGCTGCAATACTCTGAACCTTTGGCAAAAACGCCCCCTGCGGTGTTGTAGGTAGTGAAAGGAGAACTGCGAATGGAAAACAGAAAACGGAACGTGCAAATCATTGTACGTGTAACAGAGGAAGGAAGGGCGTTGATTGAGGAAAAAGTGAAGCAGATACCGACGATAAACCTATCTGCTTACTCCCGTAAAATGCTTATCGACGGGTATATTCTTATTTTGAATTTAGAAGAAGTCAAAGCGCATACGGCGAAGCTTCAGAAAATCGGTGTGAACGTCAATCAGATTGCAAGGCGTATCAATGAAACAGGGCGCATTTACGCCGACGATATGGACGAGATAAAACGGCTCATGGAAGAAGTATGGAGATTGGAGCGTCGGCTGCTCCTGCAATTCAAGGGGCTGATAAAATGAGGGTTTGGGAAACTTTCCAACAAGCGTTTTGTAGGGCAAAATACGGAACCGGCTATCCGGTTCCTATGCTTGCTACGAAACTGTAAACACCGATTTCAAGGGAAAGGACGGAAAGGAATGGAAAAGAAACGACAACAAGACGAAAGCGAATACTTACCAAAACGGGGCAATTCGCTAAACGAAACCGTCTATTACAAAATAGGCGGCACAATCTTTGAAATTGAAACCTCCTGCGGCGGTTCTGAACTGCTGTATGATAAAATGAAACGGCTCATAAAATCGGAAACCGTCACATCGTCTGCTGACAAGGAGAAGAAAGTCCGCTATAATAAAGACAGCAACCAGTTTGTCGGGCGTTCATTACAGGAGGAATGAACCCATGACGAATACAAATTATCCCGACAATATAACCGCTTTATATGCCCGTTTAAGCCAAGAGGACGCGCTTGACGGTGAGAGCAATTCCATAGCCAACCAGAAGAAAATCCTGCTCAAATACGCCAAAGACAACGGTTTTCCAAACCCCTTGTTTTTCATCGATGATGGAGTATCTGGAGTAACTTTCGATAGACCCGGTTGGAATGAGATGATAGGGCTTGCGGAAACGGGAAAGGTCAAGACGGTCATCGTCAAGGATATGTCCCGTATGGGGCGCGATTATCTGAAAGTGGGCTATTACACCGAAAGTTTCTTTGCCGAGAGGGATATTCGCTATATCGCCATCAATGACGGTGTGGACAGCGACAAGGGCGACAACGATTTCACTCCGTTTCGCAATCTGTTCAACGATTTTTACGCACGGGATACGAGTAAGAAAATCCGCGCTGTGATGAGGGCAAAGGGCAATTCGGGCGAACACCTCTGCACCAATCCGCCCTATGGGTACAGGAAAGACCCGGAGGACAAGAAACAGTGGATTGTGGACGAGGAAGCCGCCGAGGTAGTCAAACGTATCTTTGTGCTGTGCGTGGACGGAAAAGGGCCAATGCAGATTGCAAAGCTGCTGACCGCCGACAAGGTTTTGACCGTTAAGGCGTACTATGCAAAGCGCGACGGAAAGCCGATGCCGGACAATCTCTATCGGTGGGATTACAAATCCGTCGCAGGGATATTGGAGCGTCCCGAATATACGGGGTGTACGGTGAACATCAAGACCTATTCCAAATCCCACAAGCTGAAAAAGCGGCTGGACAACGCGCCCGAAAATTACCGTATCTTTCCCAATACACAATCTGCCATCATTGATGAAAAAGTGTTTGAGAGAGTACAGGAATTGAGGAAAAACAAACGCCGCCCCGCAAAGCAAGCGGAACGGCAAGGGTTATTTTCAGGGCTACTGTACTGCGCAGACTGTGGGAGCAAGCTGCATTTTGCAACTGGGAAGAACATGACCCCAGAGCAGGATTGCTACCGCTGTGCAAGGTACAAGAGCAATACGGGCGATTGCACCATGCACTATATCCGCGAGGAAACGCTAAAGCTGTTTGTGCTGCGCCGAATATTCGACGTAACGGCGATGTTCATAGACAACGCCGACGATTTCCGCAGGGTAGTACAAAAGCAGCGTTTTGAGGAAACGGAAAAGGTTGTAAAGCGGCGCAAGAAAGAGTTGGAACAGGCAAAAAAACGGATAGTGGAACTTGACCGTATTTTCAAGCGTATCTATGAAGACGACATAACGGGCGCGATTTCCCATGAACGGTTTTTGAAGCTGTCCGCCGAGTATGAAGCAGAGCAAAAGGAACTGATGGAGTTTGTCAAGACAGAACAAGCCGCCGTTGATACCTATAAGCAGGACAGAGCCGATTTTGACAGCTTTGCCGCCGTTATCCGCAAGTATGTAGGTATCAACGAACTGACGCCTACTATCGTCAATGAGTTTGTGAAAAAGATAATCGTCCACGCCCCCGACAAGTCCAGCGGACACCGCCGGCAGAAAATCCAAATCGTTTGGAACTTTATCGGGGAATTGGAGCAGGACAACGAGACGCAAACCATTGAACGGCAAAGAAAAAGCAGAACGGCATAGCCTTTCGACTATGCCGCCTTGCAAATATTAAATTACTTCCTTGTGGGTGTGTGCCAAACCGGAGGCCGCCTTTTTTCAGCGCCGGGTGTTCGGTCCGAGCGCTTCCTTCTTGACGTTGTGATGCTGGTTCTGGTTGGCCGCGTGATGGTTGCTCTCCGGCCGGATTCCTTCGTTCTGCGCCTCGACCCGCTCGGCGGGGCCGTCGGGCAGCTTTGCCTTCTTTGCCAACGGAGATTCCTCCCTCTCAGGATTTCTTTCCATTAGGATTCCTCCGCCGGCCCCGGATATACGAATAAAAGCGGCGGGAATCCCGCCGCTTTTATGTTTATGCCGTTACTTGAAATAGCGGTTGAGCAGGCCCTGGAAGCCGCAGCCGTGGCGCGCCTCGTCCTTGCACATCTCGTGGACGGTGTCGTGGATCGCGTCGAGACCGAGTTCCTTGGCGCGGGTGGCGAGCTTCTTCTTGCCCTCACAGGCGCCGTTCTCGGCGGCCACGCGCAGCTCGAGGTTCTTCTTGGTGTCCGCGAAGACGACCTCGCCGAGCAGCTCGGCGAATTTCGCGGCGTGCTCCGCCTCTTCGTAGGCGGCCTTCTCATAGTAGAGGCCGATCTCGGGGTAGCCCTCGCGGTGCGCCTGACGCGCCATCGCCAGATACATGCCGACCTCGGAGCACTCGCCGGTGAAGTTCATGCGCAGGCCCTCAACGATCTCCGGGTCCACGCCGGCCGCGACGCCGACACGGTGCTCATCGGCCCAGGTCAGGGAATCGGCCTTCTGCTCCTCGAACTTGGAAGCGGGCGCCTTGCACTGCGGGCAGAACTCCGGTGGGGTGTCCCCCTCATGAACATATCCACAAATGGTGCAAACAAACTTTTTCATCGTCATATCCTCCTGTCAATTTCGATTTCAAGTGCGGTTTTCTTAACCCTGGTTAACTATACCACAACAGTATAGTTAAGTCAAGCCCTTTTGGAAAATTCCAGAGAAAATGATAACAAATCTTTCTGAATATATTTCCGTTTCCGTGTAAACTTTTTTCCAACCCGCCGGGGATTTTCTGCCATTGCCGATCATTGCATGGAATAAACCGTCCGAATTTCCGAATAATAAGAGTACACTAATTGAAAAGAGGTGAAATGACCATGGCGAAGAACAACAACCGTTCCGAACAGAACAGCCTGAGAAACGAGCAGAATAATTCTTCCAATCGTTTCAGCAACGAGCAGAACAATTCTTCCAACCGTTTCAGCAACGAGCAGAACAACTCCTCCAACCGTTTCAGCAACGAGCAGAACAGCTCCTCCAACAACAACCAGAAATCCTCCCAGGCGAAGAAGAACCGTAACGAGCTGTCCGACTAAGGCCATTTCGTCTGATAGAGCGCCGAAAGCCCCCGGATATCCCGCCGCGCGCGGCAGATCCGGGGGCTTTCCCTCGCCGTTTTACAAAGAGGGCCGGCCGCGCGTGCGGCCGGCCCTCTTTTTATCCGGTGATCGGCTTGAAGCCCAGCCCGATCACCTCGGTGGAATCGGTCACGATGATGAAGGCCGCGGGGTCGACCTCGTGGATGATCTTCTTGAGCGGATGGTACTGCTGGCGGCGCACCGCCACGAGCAGGACCTGCGCATCGCTCTGGGTGAACGCCCCGGTCGACTTGAGAAGGGTGCAGCCGCGTTCCAGCTCCGCCATCACCCGCTTGGCGATCGTCTGGGAGTCCCGCGACATGACGTAGATGAGCTTCCCGGTATCCATGCCGTAGAGGATGCCGTCGATCACCTTGGAGGCGGTAAAGACCGCCACCATGCCGTAGAGGGCCGTTTCGATGCGCCCGAAGACCGCCGCCGAAATGAGGATGACCACCACGTCGATCGACATCAGGATCCTGCCGAGCGGGATATAGGGATACCGGAGCTGGAGCACCCGGGAGACGATATCGCTGCCGCCCGTCGTGGAGCCGCGCAGGAAGACGACCGCCATCCCCGCGCCCATGAGCACGCCGCCGAAGAGCGCGGCAAGCAGCGGGTCGCCCGTGTAGGCGGGCAGCGGCGCGGCGGCGTAGTCGATCATGACGGACAGGACGACCACCGTCTTGAGGGTGCGCAGGGCGAACCGCCTGCCGAGGAACCGGAGCCCGACCAGCAGCAGCGGGATATTGATGAAGAAGGACCAGACGCCGATCGGGACCTGCGTCAGGTAGTTGAGCACCACCGCAAGGCCGCTCACGCCGCCCGGCGCGATCTGGTTGGGGGCGATAAACATCTGCATCCCCACGGCGAAGGCAAAGCTGCCCACCCCGTCGAAGGCAAGCTCCACCAGCAGTTCCCACAGCGTTTTGCGCAGTCCCGCTCTCTCCAACGCGATCCCCCTACCCTTCCGCCGCGGCGCAGGCCAGGTCGAAAAGCTCCCCGATGCGCTCCGTCTCGCCCTTGAGATAGAGATAGCCGAAGAGCGCCTCCACGCCGGTGGCGCGGCGGTAATCGGCGAGCGCCGCGTGCTTGGGGGAGCTGGTGGCGTTGGCGTTGCGCCCGCGCTTGTAGACGGCGAGCTCCTCCTCGGTGAGCGCACCGGAGATGCGCTCGAACGCGTCCGACTGAGCCGCCGCGTTGACGAGCTTCACCGCCTTGCGGTGCATGTCGTTGACGGGGCGGTTGCCCTCCGCCACGACCCGCTGGCGCACGCACAGCTCATAGACCGCGTCCCCCAGAAAGGCGAGGGTCAGCGGGCTTAAGAGCTTCGGATTCTGTTCCTGCGGTTTCATATCGAGCATAAAAGCCGTCCTTTATCTGATGTATTCAAACTCAAAATTGAGGATGCTGACCGTGTCGCCCTCCTGGATGCCCATCTCCTCGAGCCTGTCGATGATGCCGCTCTGGCGCAGCACCCGCTGGAAATACTGAAGACTCTCGTAGTCGTCCATATCCACCATGCCGAGCGCGGGCATCAGCCAGTCCGCCTCGACGATGTAGACGCCGTCCTCCACATGGATGTCGAAGACGTTGCGGGCGAGCCGCTCCCGCTCCTCGAGCGGGACATGGTCGACCTCGTATTCCCTGATGGGCGGCAGGGTGTCGAGCTTCTGCGAGATCGCGTAGACGAGCGGTTCGATCCCCTCCCCGATCGGCGCGCAGATCTCATAGAAGGGATATCCCTTTTCCTCGATGTAGCCGCGGAAGGCCGCGAGCTGTTCGGGGGAGGCCATGTCGGTCTTGTTGGCGGCGACGATCTGAGGACGGGAGGCGAGCTCGGGATTGAACTTTTCAAGCTCGGCGTTGATCGACTCGAAGTCGCCGACGGGATCGCGGCCCTCCGAGCCGGACACGTCGACGACGTGCACGATCAGGCGGCAGCGGTCGACGTGGCGCAGGAACTCGTGCCCGAGCCCGACCCCCTCGCTGGCCCCTTCGATAAGACCGGGGATGTCCGCCATGACGAACGATTTGCCCTCCGCCACCTTGACGACGCCGAGCACCGGCGTGAGGGTGGTGAAGTGGTAGTTGGCGATCTCCGGCCTGGCGGCCGACACCATCGAAAGCAGGGTCGACTTGCCCACGTTCGGGAAGCCCACCAAACCCACGTCGGCCAGCAGCTTGAGCTCCAGCTCGACCTCGTACTCCTCGCCGGGCAGCCCCGGCTTGGAGAAGCGGGGGCACTGGCGGGTCGGGGTGGCAAAGTGGCTGTTGCCCCAGCCGCCCTTACCGCCGCGCGCGACCACCGCGGGCTCATCGCCCGACAGGTCGGCCATGACCCGTCCCGAGGCCGCGTCCCGCACGACGGTCCCGCGCGGCACGCGGATGACGAGATCGGGCGCGTTTCTGCCGCTGCGGCGGCCTCCGCCGCCCGGCGAGCCGTTTTCCGCGAAGAAGCGGCGCTTGTACTTGAAGTCCACGAGCGTGGACAGGTTGGTGTCCGCCTGGAACACGACGTTTCCGCCGCGCCCGCCGTCCCCGCCGTCGGGTCCGCCCGCCGCGACATATTTTTCCCGGTGGAACGCCACGGCGCCGTTGCCGCCGTCCCCCGCCCTGATGCGGATTTTTACCTTGTCAACAAACATGCTTTTACTCCTGTCTTCGGTCCGGGTGTGATGGATTTAGGATGCCCCAATAAAGAACAAAAATCCCGAGTGTTTCCACTCGGGACTTGCTGCAAAAATGATTACTGGACAGGAACGATCGAGACCTTCTTGCGGTCGCGACCGAGGCGCTCGAATTTCACTTTCCCGTCGCTCAGGGCGAAGAGGGTGTCGTCGGAGCCCCTGCCGACGTTGGTGCCCGGATGGATATGAGTGCCCCTCTGGCGGACGAGGATGTTGCCGGCAAGCACGAACTGGCCGTCAGCACGCTTCACGCCAAGGCGTTTGGATTCGGAATCGCGTCCGTTCTTGGTAGAACCTACACCTTTTTTATGTGCCATTTAAAACACCTCTGCTTTCCTTTCTACGATTAAGCCTTGATCGACTGGATTTCGACCTTCGTATACGGCTGGCGGTGGCCCAGCTTGCGGGCGGAGCCCTTCTTCGGACGGTAGGTGAAGACGGTGATCTTCTTGGCCTTGCCGTTCCTGAGCACCTTGCCGGTCACGGTCGCGCCCGCCACGGTGGGGGCTCCGACGACCACGCCGTCGTCCTTGCCGACTGCGAGGACCTGGTCGAAATTCACGGTTGCGTCAACCTCGGCGTCGAGCTTCTCGATAAAAACAACATCGCCTTCAGAAACGCGATACTGCTTTCCGCCTGTGCAAATGACTGCGTACATTCTGTTTCCTCATTTCAATAGACTCGCTGCGGTCAGGCGGCGTATGGGCGCACTTATAGCCTGAAACATGCGGCAAGTGATATTTTAGCATACCGGGGCTCCCATGTCAAGGGACGAGAGGTATTTTCAGGCGTTTCTCTCACTTTTTGGCGGCGGTGATGGTATTTCTCATCAGCATCGTGATCGTCATGGGGCCGACGCCGCCGGGCACCGGCGTGATCGCGCCCGCGACCTCGGAGACCTCCGCAAAGTCGACGTCGCCGCACAGCTTGCCGTTCTCGTCGCGGTTCATGCCCACGTCGATGACGACCGCGCCGGGCTTCACCATGTCGGCGGTGACGAACTTCGCCCTGCCGACCGCGACGACGAGGATGTCGGCGCGCCGGGTGACGGAGGGCAGGTCGGCGGTGCGGCTGTGGCAGATCGTGACGGTGCCGTGCTGGTGGAGCAGGAGCATGGCCATCGGCTTGCCGACGATGTTGCTGCGCCCCACGACGACGCACTCCCTGCCCTTCACCTCGATGCCGGTCGATTTGATCAGCTCCATGATACCCGCCGGGGTACAGGGCAAAAACTTGTAGTCGCCGATCATAATCTTTCCGACGTTGACGGCGGAAAACGCGTCCACGTCCTTGTCGGGCGAGATCGCCTCGATGACCGCCTTCTCGTCGAGGTGGGCGGGCAGCGGGAGCTGCACGAGGATGCCGTCGATATCCGGCTTTTTGTTGAGTTTATCCACGAGCGCGAGCAGTTCCTCCTGCGTCGTCTCCGCGGGCAGCGCGTACTCCTCCGAGTGGAGCCCCAGCTCCTCGCACGCCTTCTTCTTGTTGCGCACGTAGACCTTGGACGCGGGGTCGTCCCCGACGATCACCACGGCGAGCCCCGGCGTGATGCCGTCCTCCGCCAGCGCGGCGACCTCCTCCTTGAGCTGCTCGCGCAGCGCGGCGCTTACCGCCTTTCCATCAATCAGCTTTGCCTGCATCTTCATCGTCCTCCCCATCGGTCGTCTCGGGTTCCTCGTTTTCCTCGGGCGTGTCCCCCGCCGGTCCCCCGGCGGTCGCCGCCTCTTCGGACGCGTCCGCGCCCGTCTCCAAAGGTTCCGGAGAAGCGGGTTCCTCCCCCGCCCCCGAAGCCTCCGACGGTTCGGGCGCCTTCGCCTCCGCCTGCTGATAGAAGGTCCCGGCCAGCACGGCCTGTCCCTCCTCGGTATCCACATAGAGCTTCAGATAATCGGGATCCCCCGCGTGCGCGCGGATGCGCCCGCGCACCCAGACCTCGACCGCCAGCGCGGCGACCACAAGGACGACCGCGAGCGCCTGCGACACCCGGACGCTCCCCCACATGAGGCTGTCGGTCCGGAGGCCCTCGATGACGGCGCGGCCCGCGCCGTACCACGCGGCATAGACGAGGGCCAGCTCGCCGTCGAACCGGCGGCGTTTGGTATACCACGCGATGAACAGAAACCCGAGCAGGCACCAGGCCGACTCGTAGAAGAAGGTCGGGTGCACCGGAAGCGACGGGTCGACGACCACCCCCTGCGCGGCGAGCGCCGCCTGGTGGCTCGCGAGGTACTGCCGGACCGCCGGGCCCGCCATCCCCCAGGGAGCGGTGGTGTTGGAGCCGAACGCCTCGATGTTGACGAAGTTGCCCCACCGGCCGATCGACTGCGCGAGGATGAGCCCGCCGACCGCGAGGTCGGCCATGGGCAGGAACTTCACCTTCCGCCAGCGGCAGATGAGGTAGCCCACGAGAAATCCGCCGATCACGCCGCCGTAGATGGCGATGCCGCCCTTCCAGAGGTAGAAGACGCTGATCGGGTCGTCCGCGTAGATCTCCCAGCTGAAGATCACGTAGTAGAGGCGCGCGCCGACGATCCCGCCGATGACCGCGCCGATGATGACGTCGAGCACCCGGTCGGCGTCGAGGCCGAAGGTGCGGGTGCGCTTCAGGATATAGAGGATCGCGAGCAGGAACCCCGCCGCGATGATGACGCCGTACCAGCGGATCGGCCAGTCGATGCCGGGGATCGTAAAGGCGGTCTGGTTGATCTCAAACTCCCCGATGCCAAGCCCCGGGAAGGAGACCGCGTGCCTGTAAAAGTCCATGCTGTCAGCCTCCCCCGCTTATTCGTCGAGCGGCCGCACGATCGAAAGCGCCGACCGCGTCTCATCGAAGGCGGTCTCCAGCCGTTCGGTGAGCTGTTCGACGGTCGCGTCCGCCACGATGTCAAGCAGCGAATAGATGTCGTCGACGCCCGCAAAATAGGTCGCGGCCATGAGTCCCGCCACCGATTCCACACGGCTGTACATGCCGATATAGCGCCCGTAGGTGGCCCGGCGGCAGAGTCCGAACATCCGCTCGTCGATCCCCTCCCGCTTCATGCGGGCGATCTCCTCTTTGATCTCCCGCGCGACCCGTTCCGGCTCGCGGCTCTCGCCCGAGAAGATCGCGCACATATAGTCGCGCCCGGCCATGATCTCGCTGCCGAAGGTCGCGTTGATGATGCCCGCGTCGTACATGCGGCGGTAGAGCGGCGACGCCTCCCCCGCGATGATGTCGGCGAGCAGCTCGTCGAGCACCTGGTTTTTGAGGTTTTCCCGGGGGGCGCCGGCGCGGCCCTTGAAGCCGAACTCGAAGAGCGGCGTGGCGACCGACAGCTTTTGCTCGACCAGCGGGCGGCAGACGCTTTCCGGCTCATCGACCGTGCGGCGCTCGATCTCCACCGGCTTCTCGTCCGGATTGAGCACCCGGTCGGCGACCTTCAGCACGGTGTCCACGTCGAAGTTGCCCGCCACGCAGAGCACCATGTTGTTCAGGTTATAGAAGGTGCGGTAGCAGCGGTAGAGCAGCTCGTGGTCGATCTTGGAGATCGACTCGACGGTGCCGGCGATGTCGATGCGCACCGGATGCCTGTGGTAGAGCGCGGCGAGCAGGTTGAACTGCACCCGCCAGTCGCCGTCGTCGTCGTACATGCGGATCTCCTGCCCGATGATCCCCTGCTCCTTCTGCACCGACTCCTTCGTGAAGTAGGGGCGGCGCACAAAGTCGAGCAGGATCTCGAGCGACTGCTCGAAGTTGCCGGTGCAGGCGAAGAGGTAGGCGGTCTTGTCGAAGGAGGTATAGGCGTTGGCCGAGGCGCCCGTCCTGGCGTACCGCTCGAACGCGTCCCCCTCCTCGTTCTCAAACATCTTGTGCTCGAGGAAATGCGCGATCCCTTCCGGCACGTCGACGAACTCCGCGTCGTCCTGCGTCTTGAAGCCGGTGTCCACCGAGCCCACGTTGGCCGTGAAGGTCGCGTAGGCGGTCGAGTAGCCCTTCATCGGGCAGAGCAGCATGTTGAGGCCGGACTTGTGCTTGATCCGCACCATCTCCTCCCCGAGCCGCGCGGATTTGACAATCTGCTGATCCATCTTACTCCGCCTCCTTTCCTGTGAGGAAATAGACCGTGTCGAGCGTGACCTGCCCGGCCGCCGCGATCACGTCCTCACGGGTGACCTCGTCGAGCAGGGCGCTCTCGTCCTTGGCCGAGTACTGGGCGCCGCCCACGATCTGGGTGAGGTACCACTCCTCGGTCGCGCTGAGCGAATCGCCGACCGCCTCCAGGGAGGTCTGCATGAGCAGGCGGGTGGCGGTGAGCTCCTCGTCGGTGAATTCGCCCCTGCGCACACAGTCGAGCTGGCGGAGGATCTCGTCGTAGGCCTTCCGCCCGTTCTGCTTCTCCACGCCGCTGTCGACGAACATGAGCCCGGTCAGACGGTCGAACCGCGCGGCGCAGTAGTAGCAGAGGCTGAGCTTTTCGCGCACGTAGGTGAAGAGCCGCGAGGTCGGCGTGCCGCCGAAGAGCGCGACCATCATGCGCATGCCGCCGAAGGCGCGGCGGTCCTTAATCTCGCCGGTGCGGAAGCCCATCACCAGCTTGGACTGCGCGACGTCCATCTCGTCGGTCTGCTCGCGGACCCTGTCGGCGCGCAGGGCCGTTTGGACCTTTTCGAGCGCGGCAGGGCTGCGGCGGATTCCGGAAAACGCCTTGCGGAAGGTCTCCTTCGCCTCGGCCGGGTCGCCGCTGCCCACGAAGAAGAGCTCCACCTGCGCCGTTTCGACGACGCGGCGGTAGGCCTCCGCCGCCGAGCGGGCGGTGATCGCCTTTGCGTCGGGGATGGAGCCGTATTTGTCGACCGCGATCGGCTCTCCCGCGCACATGAGCGACTTGCAGCGGGTCAGCGCATAGAGGCGCTTGTCGTTGATCTGCCCCTCGATCGTGTCCACGAGCTGCTGGCGCTCGAGCGCCGTGTCCTGCTCGTCGAACGCGCCGTCCGACAGCTTCGGGTCGAGCAGCACGTCGCAGAGCAGCGCCGCGCACTCGCGTGCGAGCGGGGCGTTATCGAGGGTGAAGCGGTCGTCGATGCCGTAGATCGAAAGCTCCAGCACCTGGTAGCCGCCGAACTTGGACACGTCGCAGGAGAGGGACGCGCCGTAGAGCTCGCACAGCTTCTGGTTGAGCATGGTAAAATCGGGGCAGGAACGGCAGCCGCGCCGCAGGATAAAGGGCAGGGCCGCGTTCACCGAGGCCGTTTCGCTCTCCAGCCCGACCAGCAGGTTGGCGGAGATGCGGTTGTGTTTGAATTTGGGATCGGTGACGCTGCTGAACCAGACGCCGTCGCCGATGGATTCCCGTTGGAAGCGGTCGTTCATTCGATGATCTCCTTTGGGATATTTCATTACGAGAAGTTATTATACCATAAAAACCCGCGCGCGCACCATCTTTTTTCCATCGTTTTTAAATCGTTAACAAAATGGTGTGGCTCGCCCCGTCGAGCGGGATTTCCTCCGCCGGATTCCCGTCCACCGTGAGCGTCCGCTTCCCCGTCCGGGAGCATTCGATCGCGTAGGTCGCCTCCCCCTCCCGTACCGTAACCGAGAAACGGTTCCAGCTTTCGGGCAGGCGGGGCGAAAGGGTGAGCGCCCCGCCGCGGAAGCCCAGTCCCAGCAGTCCGCCGACCACCGCGCGGTAGTACCACGCCGCCGCGCCGGTATAGATGCTCCAGCCCCCGTGGCCGCAGCACCCGGCGTGGGTGTAAATGTCGGCGGCGAGGTAGTAGGGCTCGGTCTTGTAGCTCTGGGCGAGCGCCGCGTCGGTGCAGCGGGAGGCGGGGTTGAGCATGTCGAGCAGCCGCCAGCCCTCCTCCGCGCGGCCCGCCTCCAGCAGCGCGAGCGCGAGCCAGATGGCCGCGTGGGTGTACTGGCCGCCGTTTTCCCGGATGCCGGTGGGGTACGCCTTGATATAGCCGGGGTTGTGGTCGGAGCGGTCGAAGGGGGGCGTAAAGAGCTTCACGATCCGCCCCTCATGGTCCACAAGGCGGTCGAGCGCGGAGTCGAGCGCCGTCTGCACGCGCGAAGCGTCGGGCATCCCCGCGAAGACCGCAAAGCTCTGGGAGAGCAGGTCGATGCGGCATTCCTCGCTCTTATGGCTGCCGAGCGGGGTCCCGTCGTCGTAAAAGGCGCGCAGGTACCAGTTTCCGTCCCAGCAGGATTTGTCGAGGTTCTGGCGCAGAAGCGCCGTCGTGCCCTTCATAAGCTCGGCGCGGAAGCTGTCCCCGCGTTCGGCGCAGAGCGGCGCGAACCGCCCGCACACCACGGCGAGGAACATCCCGAGCCAGACGCTCTGCCCCTGCCCGCCCGCGCCGACACCCGAAAACCCGTCGTTCCAGTCGCCGCAGCCGATCTTCGGGATGCCCTTGTCCCCGAAATTGCTCGCCTTTTCGATCGCGCGCACGCAGTGCTCGAACACCGTCGCCTTTTCCTCCGACTGCCGCACCGCCTGGTAGCGCTCCTGTTCCCCCTCCGCGAGCGGTTCCCCCTCGCAGAAGGCGATCTCGAGGTCGAGCAGCTCCCGGTCGCCCGTCGCCTCGACATAGCCGCAGACGGTGTAGGGCAGCCAGAGCAGGTCGTCGGAAAAGCGGGTGCGCACCCCGCGCGTCTCGCTGGGCAGCGCGTGCCACCAGTGGAGCACGTCCCCCTCGGGGAACTGCACGGCGCAGCAGCGCGCGATCTGCTCCCTGGCGATCTCCGGGTCGAGCAGCTGGTAGGCGCCCGCGTCCTGCAGCTGGTCGCGGAAGCCGTAGGCGCCCGAGCACTGGTAGAAGGCGCACCGGCCCCACAGCCGCCCCGCGAGGATCTGGTGGGGCGCGAAGGTGTTGATGAAGCGGTCGAGCGGCTCGCTCGGGGTGGAGATCGAGATCGAGCGGCGGCCGGAGCCGCCGGAGGGCGGCAGCGGCCGCCCAGCGAGCTGCGCCGCGGCCGCCTCCTCGGCGGCCGCCGCGAGGATGAAGCGGATCGACTCGCGCCGGCGGGGCGGCAGGCGCTTGCGCACCACCGTGCCCGCAATGGGGTCGTTATTCGGCAGCAGCTCCCGCGGCGACCAGTCCCCCGCGTAAAACGCGGCGCGGTCGGTCGTGTGGCTCGGATGCCCGTCCGGGACGCGGACCGCCATCCAGGCGGGAAGCTGCGCGTGATAGGGATTGTGCAGCGTCAGGCAGCCGTCGAGCTGCCCGAACCGGATATATTTCGCCGTCTGCCGGCTGACGCCCAGCACCGGCTCGATCACATAGGCGCAGATGGCCTCCACCTCCCCGTCGCTCTCGTTTTCCAGCGTCAAATCGAGGAATTTTGCGCTCCCCGCGTCGGATACTGTCACGCGCACCTCCGTCGAAAGGTCCCCCGCGCGCCCCTTCCAGCGGGCCTCCGACGGGGAAAAGAAGGCGCGCGCGCCGTTCACCAGGTCGTAAATCTCCTCCCCCAGCTTCAGCAGGAGGCGTTCGCCGTCGTTGCCCGAGGCGATGTCGTTGCGCCATGGGCTGAGCTTGCATTCGCGGGCGTTCTGCCACCAGGTGTTGCCGAGGCTCGCGTCCTGCATGAGGCACCCGAACGACGGGTTCGCCAGCACGTGGGAGAAGGGCAGCGGCGTCACCCGCTCGACGCAGAAGCCCTCCCCGAGGTAGGCCCCGCCCACCACGTCGAACCGGTTGGGGTCCTGCGGGATCTCCGCCGGCTCGGCGTGCAGGATGGGCGCGGGCCTCCACTCGGCCGGGGCGGGCTCCCGCGCGTCGGACGCGGTGTGGCAGGCGGCGGCCCTGAGGGCGGTGAGCACCTCCCGGGAGACCTCCCGCGGAATCCGGTACACGCCCTCCGGAAGCGGATTCTCCGGCGCGCCGAGCACGCAGAGGTCGAATTCCAGCCGGTGCAGCCGCATGATCGTCCAGAGTTCCAGGTAGGCCGACAGCCGCGCCTCGTCCGGCTCGGCGTCCCAGTCGTAGAGGACGACGGGCCGGTCGCCCGAAATCCCCAGCGACCAGAGCGCGTCCTGCCCGCGGGTGTTCTCCGCGAGGGCGGCGCGCGCCGCATCGCCGCAGTCCGCGCCGAAGAGCATCTGCGGCAGCAGCCGCAGACCGAACCGCGCGGCCATCGAATCGCCCATGAGCGGCGAGGGCGCGGGAGCCGAACGCTCCTCCCGCGCGGCCGCGAGATTGCCCGCGCTCTCGGCGAGCGACGGCCCGCAGGAGAGCAGCAGCGTCGCCGCCGCCTCCCCGCGCGCCGGGACGGTGAGGGTCAGGCGGAGGGCGCAGCAGCCATCGGGCGTGGCGGTCTGGCCGCCGAAGGGCAGCGCGTCGAAATGCAGCAGGTTCTGGAGCCCCTCGGGATAGGGGGTCATCTCCTCCCGGCGCAGGCAGCAGTCGAACGGGATCCGTTCCGCGAGCCCCGCCGAAAGGAAGAGCCCATCCGAGCCGTCCCGGTGGCGGCGGAAGAAGCTGACCGAATCGGTGGCCGCGTCCCGGCTTCCCAGCAGAAAGAGCTTGGAGAAGGCGGGATGCGCGGCGTATTCGCTGTTTTGGGCGAGCACCGGCTCGAAGTAGAAGCAGACCTGCGCGACCGCCTTGGACGCGGTGTGGTTGCGGACGGTCAGCGCGCACCGCTCCACCGGACGGACCGCGTCGAGGGTGAACCGCTGGGTGAGCTCGATCTCCCCCTTCCGGGCGTGGTAGGACGCGCCGTCCGCCGTGAACTCGCAGCGGTGCGCCACCCCCTCCTGCCAGAAGGGCGCGGCCGTGGCCGAGATCGTCTCGCCGCATGCCTTCACAAGGGCGAGAATCCCCTGCGGGTGGAGCAGCGGGTCGTCGGAACGGCGGGTCACGTCGCAGTCCCCATAGCGCAGCCAGCCGTTCCCCGTCTCGGAGAGCGGATGGCAGCAGAGCCCCGACGCGAGCAGAGTGCAGGCGGGCGACAGCGGGGAGAGCCCCTCCCGCACGATGGGCGCGCCCTCGGGCGCGGGCTTTTGCCGCTGGTCGTTTTCCGGTTTCATCTGGTCGTACACCACCGCATCCTTTGATATTTTTTCCTGCAAAAATTCCCTGGCGGAACCCATCGCGTGGTCGCGCATGAACCGCTTCTGCATGACGTTGTCGAGCAGCGCGTTCGCGCAGGCGACGATGCTCATGCCGACATGGTGCGCCATATAGGAGCGCACCACCGCAAAGCCTCCCGCCGGGGCGCGCCCGGGCGTGAAGTCGGCCGCCTCATAGAAGCCGTACCTTCCCGCCATGCCGAGCGCCTCGAGGCGGTCGAGGTTTTTCATCCCGCCGTCAAGGTCGAAGGGCAGCGCCAGAAAGGTCGCATAGGGCGCGACGACGCATTCCCGGTCGAGCCCCCGCTTCACCCCCAGCGCCTGCACGCCGTGCGCCTTGTACTGGTAGTTTAAGTGCGGGTCGAAGGCGAAATACCCGCTCTCGCTAATCCCCCACGGAACCCCCGCGCGGCGGGCGCGCCGCTTCTGGCAGTAGAGCGCGTAGTGAAGCGCCTCGCCCAGCAGCGATCCGTCGTAGGCGGGCAGCAGCAGGTGGGGCATGAAGTATTCAAACATCGTGCCCGTCCAGGAGACCGGCCCCGCGTAGGGGCCGCAGCGGGACATCGCGCGCCCGAGCGCGCTCCAGTGCCGCCGTCCCGCCTGCCGGGTGGCGACCGCGTAATAGCTGGCGGTGCGCGCCTCGCTCATGAGGAAGTCGTAGTGGGAGCCGGAGGGATTGCCGTTCCGGTCCAGGCCGATCGTCAGGAGCTTGCGGCGGCGGTTGTAGAAGACGGAAAAATCCGTCCGTTCCAGCAGCGCCTCCACGCGTCCGACAAGCTCCCCCATCCGCGGCTCCTGCGCGGCGTACTCCCGCAGGCCCTCCCCCAGCGCGACGAGCGCGCAGAGGAAGTTTCCGCTGTCCACCGCCGAGACAAACGGCTCGGGCAGCACCCGCAGGTCGTCGGTCGCGTACCAGTTATAGAGATTTCCCCGGTAAGTCTCGAGCTTTTCGATCGTCGAAATCGTCCGCTCGATGCGGGTGTAGAGCCCCTCGGTGTCGATCAGGTGCAGATCGCGCGCCGCGAGCATCGAGAGCAGCATCATGCCGATGTTGGTCGGCGAGGTGCGCCGCGCAACGGCCTCCACCGGAGAATCCTGGACGTTGTCGGGCGGCAGGTAGTGGTTCTCCTTCCCGGCATAGTCCTCGTAGAAGCGGAACATCTGGGCGCAGAGGGAGAGCAGGCGCTCCCGCTGGACGCGGCCGGGCAGCGCTTTGACCTCCGGCGTCGGGCGGGCGGTCGCCGCCGCGACGGGCGCGTAGAGCAGAAAGAGCGCGCCGTAGAGCTTGACGACAAGACTCTGCGGCGGCGCGAAGATGAGCAGGCAGAGACCGATGAGCTCGGAAAGCCAGCTTCTCCGCAGCACGGCGAGCACCCCCGCGTCGCGCGTCTCCCCCTGCGCGGCGGTCGTCCACTGGAGCAGGTTCTTGTGGGAGAACGCCATCCGCCAGAGGGCGCGGCAGGCCGCGTCGAGGGCGACGACCGCCTGCTGGGCGGTCATGATCGTGCCGAGCAGCGCCTGCCCCAGCAGCTCGAAGACGCGCGGCAGCGTGCGCGCGAAATAGCGACGGGTCAGTGCGAACCGCCCGCCGTTCAGGATGGCGCGCACCGCGCCCAAAAGCGGCGCGAGCGCGCCCGAGAGGAAGGCCAGCGCGCAGAGCAGCAGCGCGGTCCCCTGCGGCAGAAAAGCCGCAGCAGCCACGCAGGAAAGCGCCGCCGCCGGCGTCAGCGAGCGGCGGAGATTGTCGAGGAGCTGGTATTTCGCGAGCGGGCCGACCGGGTTGGGACGGCGGGAGCCGTTCAGCACGATCGTACGGCGCAGGAAGGGCAGGTTCTGCCAGTCGCCGCGGATCCAGCGGTGCAGCCGCGTGAACCAGGAGAGCGCGTTGGTGGGCATCCCGTCGGTGAGCTCCACGTCGGAGAGGAGCCCCACCCGCAGGTAGGCGCCCTCCACGATGTCGTGGCTGAGCACGCGGTTTTCGGGAAACCGCCGCCCGACGACCGCGTGGAAGGCGTCGATATCGATGAGTCCCTTGCCGGAAAAGACCGTCTGTCCAAAGAGGTCCTGATAGAAGTCGCTGCACTCCTGCTCATAGGAGGAGATGCCGCCCGCGCCCGCCATGATACGCGTAAAGTCCGTCGCCTTTGCAGACTCCAAATCGGTGCCAATACACGCGGTCAGGATGCCGTAGCCGGCGGCGACGGCGTTGTGTTTGCCGATCACCGGGCGGTTGAGCGGGTGCTCCGCCGCCGCGAGCAGCTGGCGTGCGCCGTCGAAGGAGAGGTTGGTGTCCGCGTCGAGCGCAATGAGGTATTTGAGGTTCCCGAGCGCCTCGCGGTCCCCCGCGAAGCAGGCCACAGGCGTCTCCCCGCCCTTCACAAAGCGGATGAATTCGATGATTGCGCCCCGCTTGCGCTCCCAGCCGCAGTAGGCGTTCTGCGTCGGGCTGTAGACCCGCCGCCGCACAAAGAGGAAAAACCGGCCGCCGTACCGGCGGTTCAGCTCTTCGATCACCCGTTTGGCGGCGTCGATCCGGGGGCCGTCCTGCGGGCTGAAGGGCCGGCGGTCCTCCCCGAAATCCGCGAGCACGCAGAAAAAGAGGTTTTCGGCGGGGTTGGAAAAGTAGAGCTGCTCCAGCCGGTTCCGCAGCCCGTCCGCCTTGTCGGCGGCGGGCAGCAGGGTCGTCACGGCGACCGCCGTCTTCGGCAGCTCGGTCAGTTCGACGCGCGGAATATGCCCCGCCGGGACGCCGCGCATCGCCAGCGAGGAGGCCGGCACCCGCACAATCTCGACGAGCGGCAGGTACCCGAGCAGCGCGGCGGCGGGACCGAAGCCCGCCCAGAGAAAGGCGCAGAGGGCCAGCGGCAGCGCCCAGGAGAGCAGGAGCGCCGCGCGCCCGCGCCGCCGGGCGCGGATGGCGCGCGGGTCGTGCCCGAGCAGATAGTAGCCGACGTGGCGTTCCCGCTCCCCCTTCGCGTCCCCGGCGCAGATGAGGATGTCGCGCGCAACGGCGCTTTCCGCCGCGCCGGTATATCTTGCGATGCGCGCGGCGATCTGCCGGTAGTGCCGCCGGGACTGCTCCGCCATGCGCGGGTAGACCCCGGCGGGGTCCTTTTCAAAGATGCGCTCGACCGCGCTCACCGAACGGGTGAGCGCGTCGAAATCGAGTTCGTAGACCGCCGTCAGCCCGGTGACCGCGTAGGAGAGGAGGCGCTCCCGCCCTGCGGAATCCCGCTCCCCCGCGCAGGCGTCCGCCGCCGCGTGCAGCAGGACGCATTTGAGCGCGGTGTAGGTGAATTCCAGTTGCCGCTCCCCGAGCTCGGAAAGCTCGTTCGCGGCCGTAAGCGCCGCGCGGACCTCCTCCATGCCGATCGGGATCTCCCCGTCGGCAAAGACCGCCTCAAGCTGTAGATAGAGCCCGAGCAGCGGCGCGCTCCGCTTTCGGCAGCCGCGCAGGTCGAGCAGCGACTGCTTGGCGTGCGCCTCGAGCGCGTAGAAATTGTCCGAAAGCCACTGCTCCCAGCCCTCGGGCGCGCCGGTCTCCCGCAGGGCGGAAAACCGCGCGCGCAGCTCCGAAAGCTCCCGCCGCAGCCCGCGCGCGATCTGGCGCGCCCCGCCGCGCGGGACCTCCCGCGCGGCCGCGCGCACCCGTTCCTCGATCATCGTCCGTTTATTCCCGTCCATCTGCAAACCGCCATTTCTTTTATCGTTCGCAGATATTTTTACCAGAAGGCCCCCAAACATGCAGAAAGGGCCGCCGGGGTTTTCCCCGGCGGCCCTTGGCTGTCCGTTATTGTCCGAGCAGTTCCCGCAGGCCCGCCTCGTCGATCACCGCCACGCCCAGGCTCTGCGCCTTGGTGAGCTTGCTGCCCGCCTCCTCGCCCGCCACGACGTAGTCGGTCTTCTTCGAGACGCTTCCGCTCACCTTGCCGCCCGCCGCCTCGATCATCTCCTTGGCCTCGCTGCGGGTCAGCGACGGCAGCGTGCCGGTCAGCACGAAGGTCTTCCCGGCGAAGGTGTCCGCCGCGGGCGCCGTCTCGCAGAGCATGTTGAGCCCAAGGGAGCGGAACCGCTCAATGAGCGCGCGGTTCTGGCCGAGCGCGAAGAAATCCGCGACGCTCTGCGCCATGATGCCGCCATAGCCGTCGATTCCGGCGATCTCCTCCGCCGTGGCGGAGAGTACCCCGTCCATGCTGCCGAACCGCTGGGCCAGCAGCTGCGCCGACCGCTGCCCGATGCCCGGGATGCCCAGCGCGAAGAGCAGCCGCGACAGGTCGCGGGATTTCGACCGCTCGAGCGCCTCCAGCAGGTTCTGCGCGCTCTTCTCCCCCATCCGTTCGAGGGCGGCGAGCGGTTCCTTTTCCAGAGTGTAGAGGTCGGCGGCCGAATGCACGAGTCCGCTTTCCAGCAGCTGGTGGACGATCGCCGGGCCGAGGCCGTCGATGTCCATCGCGTCGCGGCTGGCGAAATGCACAAGGTTGCGCGCCACCTGCGCCGGGCAGGCCATGTTGACGCAGCGGAGCACCGCCTCCCCCTCCTCCCGCTCGGCGATGCTGCCGCAGGAGGGGCAGACGTTGGAAATCCGGTAGACCGGCGCGCCCGGCTGGTGGAAGGCGACCGAGACGACCTCGGGGATGATGTCGCCCGCCTTGCGCACGACGATCGTGTCCCCGATGGCGATCCCCTTCTCGTTGATGAAGTCCTGGTTGTGGAGCACCGCGCGGCTCACCGTCGTGCCCGCCAGCGTGATCGGCTCGAAGACCGCCGTGGGTGTGAGCGCGCCGGTGCGCCCCACGCGGATCTCGATCTCGCGCAGGGTGGTCCGCTTCTCCTCGGGAGGGTATTTGAAGGCGACCGCCCAGCGGGGGAACTTGGCCGTCGCGCCAAGCTGTTCGCGCTCTGTAAAGTCGTCGACCTTGATGACCGCGCCGTCGATGTCGAAGGGGAACTCGTAGCGGTTTTCGCCGATCCGCCCGATCTCCGCGATCGCGTCGGAAATGTCGGTGAACGCCTTATAGGAGGGGATCACCTTGAAGCCGAGCGCCGCCAGGTAGTCGAGCGACTGCTTGTGGCCGGTGAGGGTCTTCCCCTCGATCCGCTGGATGTTGAAGACGAAGATATCCAGCCCCCGCTGCGCGGTGACGCGGCTGTCCTTCTGCCGCAGGGAGCCCGCCGCCGCGTTGCGCGGGTTTTTGAAGGGCTCCTCCTCGTTTTCGAGCTGCCGGGCGACCACCCGGTCGAAGCTCGCGCGCGGCATGTAGACCTCCCCGCGCACCTCGAGGAAGGGGAGCTTTTCGGTGAGGGTCATCGGGATCGACCCGACCGTCTTGAGGTTCTCCGAGACGTCCTCCCCGGTGACGCCGTCCCCGCGCGTCGACCCGCGCCAGAAGGCGCCGTCCCGGTATTCGAGCGAGACGGACAGCCCGTCGATCTTCGGCTCGACGATGTAGACGGGGTCCGCCACCGTCTCGCGCACCCGTGCGTCGAAGGCGGCGATGTCCGCCGTGTCGAAAACGTCCTGCAAGGAGCCCATCTGCACCTCGTGGCGCACCGGCGCGAAGGTGTTGAGCGCCATGCCCCCGACGCGCCGCGTCGGGGAGTTCTCCGTCGCGAGCTCGGGGAATTCCGTCTCGATGTCCAGCAGCTCGTGCAGCAGCCTGTCGTAGTCATAGTCGCTGATCGAGGGGTTGTCGAGCACATAGTACTCATAGCTGTATCTTTCCAAAATCGGGCGCAGCTCGCCCGCCCGGTTTTCCGCCGTTTTCCGGTCCATGCCGTCTTCCTCCAGTTCGGTATCATTCCCTGTTATTCTATCACAAATCCCCGTCTCAATCCACATTTTTCAGGCCGTAATCGTTGACCTTGTCGATGAGTCCGCGGTTGTCGCCCGAGATATCGGTGAACGACTGCGGCACCTCTCCCACAATCACCGTTTCGGCGATGCAGATGTCGGTCGAGACGTCCGTCTCGACCGTATAGAGGGGCAGGATCGCCGCCACGCGGGTGTTGACCGTCACCATCACCTGGTGCAGCGTCTGGTTGATGCCCGCCGACTGGAATTTGTTGTAGATCTGCGTCTCGGTGTAGCCCATCGGCACGACCTTGAACTGGACGCTCGGCCCCCGCCCCGACAGGAAATGCCCGCCGAGCAGGGTGCCCAGCGGAAGGTCGATCGGCTGTTCGATCCCCTTCTGGAGCTCGTCGCTGACCGCGTTGTTGATCTCCGCCTTGAGCCGGTTGAGGGCAACCATATTGGTGGTGACCGTCGTGACCTTGCCCTTCTCATCGAGCACGGCGTTCATGATCTTCCCATAGGTGATGTTTTCCTCGGAAATGACCCGCAGCACCGCGTCGTTGACCGCGCGGGTCGCCACCAGCTTGGACTGGTAGGTCGACACCGTCGAGACGAGCGGCCGGATGCGCCCGTCCACCCAGAAGGCCGCCAGCAGGATCAGCGTCCCCGCCGCGAGCATCTTGAGCGCGCGCAGCTTGCGGCGGCTGATGCGGATGGTGATCGGTTTCACCGCGCCGCCCCCTTTCCGTATGCGTCTATCTATAAATGTATTCGGCCCCGCGCCAAAACGTTCTCGCAGACGGAAAATCCGGCTAAATCCCTCCGCTTTGGGTGACAAACCGGGCGTTTCGTGCTAGGATGGAAGAAAAAGGAGGGAACGCCATGCCGCAAAAGCTGAACGAACGGGAGCTCGCGGAGTTCGGGATCACAACCAACCACGAGCGGATGGAAAACGGCGAGGTCCGCTTCCGCCTCACGGGGCGGGACGGCAGCAGCTATATCCGCTGCGAGAATACGGGCGGCCCGGTGTGGGAAAACAGCCATTCCCACAGCGCCCTGCGGGAGATGGTGATCGTGCAGGAGGGCTGTGTCGTCTTCGCCGAATACCGGGAGGGGACGGCGCGCCTGCGGGAGCTCCCGCCCGGCGGCTGGGCGGTCACCGTCCCCGGCGTGCCCCACAACGAATGCCTCGCGCGCGGGACCGTCGTGCACACGGTCAAATTCGGGGACTGCTCCCATCCCGACTGGATCGCCAGTCCAGAGCTCGACGCGCTCACCAAGCGGCTCTCCTTCGCGGAGGCGCTCGAAATCGCCCGGAAAACGAAAACGGACGCCTGACCTGCCGGTCGGGCGTCCGTTTTTAGAGCGGATTATTTCTTCTGATCCTTCGCGCGGATCTCGGTGCGGCGGATCTTGCCCGAGATCGTCTTGGGCAGTTCGGTGACGAACTCGACGATGCGGGGGTATTTATAAGGAGCGGTCTGTTTTTTGACGAAGGTCTGGAGCTCCTTTTTGAGCTCCTCGGAGGGCTGGTAGCTGCTCGTCAGGACGATCGTCGCCTTGACCACGATGCCGCGGACGGGATCGGGCGCGCCGGTGACCGCGCATTCCAGCACGGCGGGGTGCTCCATCAGCACGCTCTCGATCTCGAAGGGGCCGATGCGGTAGCCCGACGACTTGATGACGTCGTCGGTGCGTCCGACATACCAGAGGTAGCCGTCCTCGTCCATCCATGCGGTATCGCCCGTGTGGTAGTAGCCGTCGTGCCAGGACGCGGCCGTCTCCCCGGGGTTGCGGTAGTAGCCGCCGAAGAGCCCGGGATGGGGCTTCTCGGTGTTGATGACGATCTCGCCGACGGCGCCGCGCGGCACGTCGTTGCCGTCCTCGTCGATCAGGTGGATGTCATAGATCGGCGACGGCTTGCCCATCGAGCCCGGCTTGGGGGTGGTGCCCACGAAGTTCGCGACCTGCATGACCGTCTCGGTCTGGCCGTAGGACTCCATCAGGCGCAGGCCGGTGAACTCGTACCAGCGGTTGTAGACCTCGGGGTTGAGCGCCTCGCCCGCCGTCGTGGAATAGTGCAGGGCGGACAGGTCGTATCCCTCCATCCCCTCCTTGATGAAAAAGCGGTAGATGGTCGGCGGTGCGCAGAAGGTGGTGACCTTGTATTTTTCCATCATGTGCAGCAGGTCGTGGGGGACGAACTTGTCAAAGTCGTAGACGAAGATCGACGCCGCGGCGAACCACTGCCCATAGAGCTTGCCCCAGACCGCCTTCATCCAGCCCGTCTCGGAGACGGTCAGGTGCAGATCGTCCGAGTGGACGTTGTGCCAGTAGCGGGCGGTGATGATGTGCGCCACCGGGTAGGCGTGGTTGTGGACGACCATCTTGGGCATGCCCGTCGTGCCGGAGGTGAAGTAGAGGAGCAGCGGGTCGTCCCTGGAGGTCTGGACCCGCTCGAAGTTCCCGTCGTACTTTTCGAGCTCCTCCGAATAGGTGAGCCAGCCCTCCCGCCTGCCGCGGACGATAAACTTGGAGTGGACCCCGTCATACTGCCTGCACGCCTCGTCGACATACTCGGAGATGTTGCACTCGCCCGAGCAGACGCAGGCGGTGATGCCAGCCGCCTCGAAGCGGTAAACGAGGTCGTGGGTGGTCAGCAGGTTGGTGGCGGGCACGCCGACCGCGCCGAGCTTGTGGAGCGCGAGGACGGTGAACCAGAACTCATAGTGCCTTTTCAGCACCAGCAGGACCATGTCGCCCTTTTTGACGCCGTGGTCGGCGAGCATCTGGGCGCATTTGTCGGAATAGAGCTTCATCTCGCCGAAGGTGAGCACCCGCTCCTCCCCCGCCACGTTGCACCAGACCATGGCGCGGCGGTTCGGCTCGAGGCGGGCGATCTCGTCCACCACGTCGTAGGCAAAGTTGAAGTTATCGGCGATCACCGGCTCAAAGTAGTTGAGCACGCCGTTTTCGTCAAAGCCCTCCTTGCAGAAGCGCTGATAAAAATTCTCGAGATCCATCAGTCGTTCTCCCCCTTGTCGTTTTCATCTTTCATGACGACCGCAAGGAACACACAGTCCTCGCCGCCCGTCGCGATCATGCCGTGCGCGTGGCCGGAGTCGTAATAGATCGCGTCCCCCGGTCCCATATACTCGGTGTGGTCCTCCATCTGCACCTTGAGCTGCCCGCTCAGGACAAAGTCGAACTCCTGCCCGTCGTGCTGGGAGAGGTGGATGGGCTTCTCCTGCTCCTCCTGCGAAAAGGGCGCGGTGACGAGGAAGGGCTCGGCAATCTTGCGGGAAAAGCGGTAGGCCAGGTGGTTGTAGGTGAAGCCGGCGCGGCGGTTGATGCTCAGCCCCTCCCCCTTGCGGACGATCGAGTAGAAGGAGAGGTGCGGGGCCTCGCCGGTGAGCAGCTCGATGATGTCGACGCCGAACGCCTGCGCGCAGTTATAAAGGAAGGTAAAGGTGAAGTCGCTCTTTCCGTCCTCGGCGGCGAGGTATTCCTCGGCGGAAAGGCCGGTCTGCTGCGCCATCTCCGCGACCGGAATCTCCATAATCTCCCGCAGCGTACGGATCCGCATGGCAATTTCCTGTAGTTTCTGCTCTTGCATATCGGTGACCTCCATCTCAAAATTGACCGGATTTGTTGTGGCCGCGGCCCGGGAACGGGCGCGGCGAAAATGAAAAAGACCCGTCCCTCAGATAAGGGACGAGTCCAATTTACGACCCGCGGTACCACCCGAATTGCGCAACAATGCGCCGCTTAGCGAAGCTCTAACAAGCTCCCGACCGTTAACGCCGTCCAGCGGGGAAGCCTACTTGATCTCCGTTCGGCTCCCAACTCGGGGGTGATGAGCTGTCAAACGGCCCGCCGCCGGCTTTCACCATACGCCGGCTCTCTGTGGGCTGGGCTGTGTCTGCGCCGTCCCCGTCATCGTCTTTGAAAAGTTATTGACGCTATCATACTGCAAACTTTGGGCGTTGTCAATACCGTTTTTTTCAAAAAATTTTCAGCGGATATACCGGAGCAGGTCCAGCGGGCGCTCCGCGACCGCGTCCGCGCCGTTCTCCCGCAGCTCCTCCTCCGACCGGAACCCCCACAGCGCCCCGACCGCAAAAAGCCCGCCGTTCTTCGCCGTCTGCATGTCCACGCCGCTGTCCCCGACGTAGACCGTGTCGGCGGCGCGGATCCCCGTTTCCTCCAGGATCTCCGCCGTCAGCAGCCGGTCGGGCTTTGTGGGCCAGCCCTCCCGCTGGCCGTGCACGACCGCGAACCGCTCCCCCAGCAGGCTCCTGCAGAGCTCCACTGTAAAGGCGTGCGGCTTGTTGGAGAGCACCGCACAGGCGGCGCCCGCCTGTTCCAGCGCGCCGAGCAGCTCCGGGACCCCCGGGTAGGGCGCGGTCAAATCGGCGTTGTGCGCGCTGTAGTAGGCGTTATACTCGTCCCGCAGCAGCGCGAGCGCACCGGGCGAATGATCGGCGTCCGCAGGGATCATCCGCTCGACGAGCTTATAGACGCCGTTGCCCACAAAGAGCTTGTACCGTTCGGCCGGGTGCTCCGGCCAGCCGTGCGCCCGCAGCAGGTGGTTGCCCGCCGCGGCGAGGTCGTCGAGCGTGTTGAGCAGCGTCCCGTCGAGGTCGAAAATCACGAGCTTTTTCATTCCGCGGCACCCGCCTTCGCATCCGTCTTCTGCTGGAAGCGCGCCGCGTCGACAATCACCCGGCTGTGCGTGCCGCGGCCGATCTCCCCCGCCGCGTCCCGCGCGGACACGGTGAAGTCCACCCGGCGGCCCTCCGCCGCGACGATCTCCGCCGACGCCTCCGCCGCCATGCCGGACGGCGTGGCCGACATGTGGGACACGTCCATCGCCGTACCGACCGACGTCTGCCCCGGCTCCAGAAAGCGCGCGAGCAGCGTGCAGGCGGCCCGTTCCATCTCCGCGATCATCGCGGGCGTGGCGAGCACGTCGAGGTCCCCGCTGCCCATATGAGACGCGAGCCGCTCCGGCCCGACCGTAAAGGTCACGGTATTCTTTTCTCCGATCATAAATGGCACCCCCGTTTTCTAACCGACGACAGTATAGCACAAATGGACGCGGGATGCAAAAAAGCAGTCCGGCGTTCCGGATGGAACGCCGGACTGCATCAAACGCTTCGGGGGTTCCGGGAGGACTTTTCAAAGCCTCCCTAGGAGAAGGTGAACTGTTCGTCCTTCCAGGAGCAGACGATCCGGTCGCCCGCCTTGATGGTGCCGTGGAGCAGCTCGTCGGCGAGGCGGTCCTCGATCTTCGCCTGGATCGCCCGGCGCAGCGGGCGCGCGCCGTAGAGCGGGTCAAAGCCGTCGAGGGTGATCTTCTCCGCCGCCGATTCGTCGAAGCTGATCTCAATGTGCAGCCCCGCGAGCCGCGTCTTGAGCGCGTCGAGCATGTTCCCGGCGATCTGCCGCACCTCCTGCTGGCTGAGCTTGTGGAAGACGATGATCTCGTCGACGCGGTTGAGGAACTCGGGCTTGAAGGATTTTTTGAGCTCGCCCACCATCATCTTGCGCACCGCCTCCTGCTGCTTATCCGGGTCCTCCTGCGCGCCCGCGGAAAAGCCGAGCCTGCCCTGCTCGCAGATCATGCGCGCGCCGATGTTGGAGGTCATGATGATGATCGTGTTTTTGAAGTTGACGGTGCGCCCCTGCGCGTCGGTGAGGATGCCGTCCTCCAGGATTTGCAGCAGCATATTGAAGAAATCGGGGTGCGCCTTTTCGATCTCGTCGAAGAGGATCACCGAATAGGGGCGGCGGCGGACCTTTTCGGTGAGCTGTCCGCCCTCGTCGTAGCCGACGTATCCCGGCGGCGAGCCGACCAGCTTGCTGACCGAGTGCCGCTCCATATACTCCGACATGTCCAGCCGGATCATCGCGTGCGGGTCGCCGAACATGCATTTGGCGAGCGCCTTGCAGAGCTCGGTCTTGCCCACGCCGGTGGGCCCGAGGAAGATGAAGGAGCCGAGCGGGCGCGACGGGTCGTGCAGGCCGACGCGGGAGCGCCGGATGGCGCCCGCCACCGCGTGTACCGCCTGCTCCTGCCCGACGATCATCTGGTGCAGCGACTCCTCGAGGTGGAGCAGCCGCTCGCTCTGCGCCTCGGTGAGGCGGGTCGCGTCGATGCCGGTGATGTCCGCCACGAGCTTCGCGATGTCCTCGGAGGTGAGCTTCTGAAGGCTTCCGTCCCCGCTGTCCTCCCAATCGTTCTGCGCCTTCTCCAGACGCGCGCGCAGGTCGCTCTCCCGGTCGCGGATGCTCGCCGCGCACTCGAAATTCTGGGTGCTGATCGCCGTTTCCTTCTCTGTCTTGAGGGCGGTCAGCTTGTTTTCCAGCTCCCGCAGGCTGTTCGGGACTGTAATGCTGTTCATCTTTACACGCGAGCAGGCCTCGTCGATCAGGTCGATCGCCTTGTCGGGCAGGCGGCGGTCGGCGATATACCGCGCGGACAGCGCCACGGCCGATTCGACCGCCTCGTCGAGGATGCGGATGCGGTGGTGCTCCTCGTACCGTTCGCGCAGGCCCTTGATGATCGCGACCGCGTCCTCCTCGCTCGGCTCCTCCACGAGGATCGACTGGAACCGGCGTTCGAGGGCGCTGTCCTTTTCGATGAACTTGCGGTACTCGTCGATCGTCGTCGCGCCCACGAGCTGGAATTCCCCGCGCGCGAGCTGGGGCTTTAAAATGTTGGCAGCGTCCACCGCGCCCTCCGCCGCGCCGGTGCCGATGATCGTGTGCAGCTCGTCGATAAAGAGGATGATGTTGCCCGCCGCGACCACCTCGTCGATTGTGTTCTTGATCCGCTCCTCGAAGTCGCCGCGGTATTTCGTGCCCGCGACCATGCTTGTCAGGTCGAGCGCGATAAACCGCTTCTGCTTGAGCTGGGGCGGTACATCCATCTCGACGATCCGCCGCGCGATCCCCTCGGCGATCGCCGTCTTGCCGACGCCCGCCTCGCCGATGAGGCAGGGGTTGTTCTTGGTGCGGCGGGTCAGGATCTGGAGCACCCGCTCGATCTCCTTCTCCCGGCCGATCACCGGATCGATTTTCCCCTGCCGCGCCATCTCGGTGAGGTCGCGGCCGTACTTGTCGACGAGCGGAGTGCGCACCGCGGGCTTGGGCCGCGGCGGCGCGGCGCGCCGTACGCCCAGCAGGTCCGCGCCCGTCGTCTGGGCAAAGTCGCCGATCTGCTTGACGACCGCGTCCGGTTCGACCGAGAGCTGCTTTAAAAAGCGCACGCCGTAGCTGTCGTTCTCCTTGAGCAGGTTCATGAGGATGTGCTCGGTGCCCGCGAGCGGCACGCCGCTCATCCGGGTCTGCATGAGGGACATCTCGAGGATGCGCTTGCAGCGCGGCGTGATGTCCGACGGGGTGAGCACCGAGCGGATGCCCTTGCCTACCGTCTTGATGAGCAGTTCGCGCACCTTTTCCGCCGTGACGTCGCATTTTCCCAGCACGGTGAAGGCCACTCCGCTGCCTTCGGCGAGCAGGCCGAGCAGCAGGTGCTCGCTGCCGATATAGGTGTGCCCGAGCACTGACGCCTCCTCGATTGCGCAGTTGATCGCCGTATTGGCCTTCGGCGTAAAGCCGTTGAATTTGAACAAAAGATCACCTCAGAAGTTCGTTTCCCCGCCCCCGAACGGCGTTTCCCTCCGGCCGGCGGCCCGCAGGGCGCCGTAATATCTTATGCGGGAACCATTCATAATATTGTCAGAAGCCCCCGCCGATATGCGCCGCCGAAAGCGGAAAACGCGCCCGCTGTAACCGAAGGGAAGGGAGCGACATAGTATGGGATGAAATCACTAATAGGAGGTCACCTTTCATGGGATGTAACAACTTTGGCGGCAACTACTTCTGGATCATTATCCTGATTATCATCATCTTCGGTTGGGGTTGGGGCGGCAACAGCGGCTTCGGCTTTGGCAACAACGGCGGATGCGGCTGTGGCTGCGACAACAACTGCGGCTGCGACAACTGCGGCGCCAACTACAACAACGGCTGCGGATGCGGCTGTGGCTGCTAATCGGCGGTAAGATCCAAAAAAAGAGCGGGAGGCGCGCTGCGCCTCCCGCTCTTTTTCCGTTATTCGGTTTGATCAGCCCTTTTTCACCGGGCGGTCCGCATACTCCCGGTCGCGCCGCTTGCGCCAGGAGCGCAGCAGGTTGATGGAGACCGACGCCGCGACGGCCACGAGCATCATGATCGGGATGAGCCACTTGCTGTAGGCCTCGTCGGACGAGAGCACCTCGGTCCACATCTTATCCATCGCGAGGCTCATCTCGGGCGAAAGCTCGATGAAAAACTCGGTCTTTTCGATCACCTCGTCGGGCGGATAGGCGATCGGGTCCCCGGTGACCTCGGGGTCCATCAGCTCGAGCGCCGCGTCGTTGGGGGACGAGTAGCCGATGTATTCGGCGTTGGCCGCGCCCACCTCCGGTTCGAGCAGGAAGTTGATGAACATCTCGGCGGCTTCCTTGTTCTTCGCGCCCACCGGAATGACCGCCGCGTCGACGAAGCGGTTGGTCCCCTCCTCCGGCACGAAATAGGAGAGGTCGGGGTTATCCGCCATCATCGTGATCGCGTCGCCCGCGTAGTAGGGCGCGATGGCCGCCTCGCCGCCGAGCATCTTGTCGAAGATCTCGTCCATGACGTACGCCTGCACCAGCAGCTTCTGGTCCTTGAGGGAATCGGTCGCGTCGCGCAGCTCCTCCTCCCTCGTCGGGTTCATCGAATAGCCGAACCTTTTCAGCGCGATCGCGAACGCGTCGCGCGGGTTGGAGAACATCAGGATTTCGCCGAGATACTTCTCGTTCCACAGCAGATCCCAGCTCCCCAGATCCTCCTCGTCGACCATCTGGGTATTGTAGATCACGCCGACGGTCCCCCAGGTGTAGGGGACGGAGTATTTCCCGCCCGGGTCGTAGATCGGGTCCAGGAAGCTCTCGGAGATGTTTTTGAGGTTGGGGATGTTGTCGAAGTCGAGCTCCTCGAGCATCCCCTCGTGGATCATCCGCGCGATCGCATAGTCGGAGGGGATGACCACGTCGTAGTTGGCTCCGCCGCTCTTGAGGCGGGCGTAGAGCTCCTCGTTGGTCGCGAAGGTGGTGTAGTTCACCTTGATGCCGGTGAGCGCCTCAAATTCGGAGATGACGTCCATCCCCTCGTCCGAGCCGTCGGAGATATACTCGCCCCAGTTGTGGACGTTGATCGACACGTTTTTGCCCCGAAACCGCTCATAGTAGGCGGGGTCGGAGACCTCCACCTCCGCGAGGGCGGGCAGAGGGAGCGCCAACAGCAGCGCCGCGGCGAGCGCGAGGGACAGGAGCCGTTTTTTCATCATACCCGATCCCTCGCTTTCATCCGGAGCTCCCGCTCCCGGCGCGCGTCGCCCACGTTGACGAGCAGCAGCACGGTGAGCACCACCACGAAGATGATGGTACTGAGGGCGTTGATCTCCGGGCTGACCTTGCGCCGGGTCATCGAATAGATCGTGATCGGCAGCGTCTGGGAGGTCGGCCCGGTGACGAAATAGCTGATAATGAAGTCGTCGAGCGAATAGGTGAACGACATCAGAAAGCCCGCGACGATGCCCGGCATGATCTCGGGGATGACCACCTTGAAGAAGGCCTGCGAGGGGCTGCACCCGAGGTCCTGCGCCGCCTCGAAGACGGAGATGTCCATCTGGCGGAGCTTGGGCATGACGTTGAGGATGACGTAGGGGACGTTGAAGGTGATGTGCGCCAGGATGACCGTCGTAAAGCCGAAGTCGAGCCGGATGCCCGCCGACTTGACAAAGACGAAGAGCAGCATGAGCGAGACGCCCGTGACAATCTCCGGGTTGATGATCGGCAGGTAGGTGACGTTCATGACAAGGGTGCGGGACATCTTCTTCATGTTGCGGATGCCGATGGCGGCCAGCGTTCCGAGCACGGTGGCCACGACCGACGAGATCACCGCCACGAGCAGGGTGTTCATGAGCGACTGGATGATCATCTGGTTGTGGAAGAGCTTCTCATACCAGCCGAAGGTGAAGCCGGTCCACGCGCCGCGGGATTTGGACTGGTTGAAGGAGAAGACGATGAGCACCAGGATCGGCGCGTAAAGGAACGCCATGACGATGGCCACGTAGGATTTTTTCAGCCATTTCATTTGAGCAGATCCCCCTTCTCATCGTCTCCGAACTGGTTGGTGATGCTCATGGCGAGCAGGATCAGCACCATCAGCACGAGGGAGATCGCCGCGCCGAGGTTCGGGTTGTAGGCGTTCCCGAGGAACTGCAAATCGATCAAATCGCCGATCAGCAGGTTTCCGCCGCCGCCGAGCATCCGCGAGATGATGAAGGTGGACACCGACGGGACGAACACCATGATGACGCCGGTCGAGATGCCCGGGACGGTCATCGGGATGAGCACCTTCGTGAGGACCTTGCGCGCGTTCGCGCCGAGGTCCTGTGCGGCCTCGATCACGCTGTTGGGGATCTTGGTCATGATCGAATAGAGGGGCAGGATCATGAAGGGCAGGTAGTTGTAGATCATGCCGAGCACGACCGCCCCCTGCGTGTTGATCATCTCGAAGGGGCCGAGGCCGAAATGCGCGAAAAAGCGGTTGATGAGGCCGTTCTTCTCGAGGATGGTCATCCACGCGTAGGTGCGCAGCAGAAAGTTCATCCACATGGGCAGCATGATGAGCATGACCATCGTGCGCTGGCCCGCGCCACTGTGCCGGGAGATGATGAAGGCGAGCGGATAGGCGATGACCAGGCAGATCACCGTGGCGAGGAAGGCCAGCCACACCGAGCGGACAAGCACCGGCGTGTATTCGCCCACCTGGGAGATGTAGTCGATCGTAAAGGTCCCGTCGGGAGTGGTCACCGCGTAGTAGGCCACCAGCCCGAGCGGCACGAGGATGAAGATCAGCATCCAGACGAGGTATGGGAACGCGGCCGCCTTCGATTTCATCCCTCCACCTCCATCTTGTGCATGATGTGGATATCGAAGGGGTCGACCTCCATTCCGATGAAGGTGCCCGGCTGCTCGCTGCGGGTGGAATGGATCATCCACTTGTAGCCGTGCGCGTCGACGATCATCTCAAAGTGCACCCCCTTGAAGATGACCGATTCCACGACGCCGGTGATCGGCGCGCGCTCCGGGGAGACCACCTTGATGTCCTCCGGGCGGATGACCACGTCGACCCGCTCGAGCCGGCCGAAGCCGGTGTCGACACATTCAAACTTCTGGCCCGCGAACTCCACGAGGCAGTCGGCGTGCATGACGCCGTCGATGATGTTGCTTTCCCCGATGAAATCCGCGACAAACGCGTTCTTCGGCTCGTTATAGATATCCTGGGGGGTGCCCACCTGAAGGATGTCGCCGTCCTTCATGACGACGACGGTGTCCGACATCGTGAGGGCCTCCTCCTGGTCGTGCGTGACATAGATAAAGGTGATCTCCAGCGCCTGCTGCATCCGCTTGAGCTCGATCTGCATCTCCTTGCGCAGCTTGAGGTCGAGCGCGCCGAGCGGCTCGTCGAGGAGCAGGACGCGCGGATGGTTGACGAGCGCGCGCGCGATCGCCACGCGCTGCTGCTGGCCGCCCGACAGCTGGTCGATGTTGCGGCGGTCGTAGCCGGTGAGGTTCACCAGGTCGAGCATCTCCCACACGCGGGTCTTGCGCTCGTTTTCCGGCAGCTTTTTGAGCTTGAGGCCGAACTCCACGTTCTCGAACACGTTGAGGTGCGGAAAGAGCGCGTACCGCTGGAAGACGGTGTTGACCTGGCGCTTGTAGGGCGGCAGGTCGTTGATTCTCACGCCATCAAAAAAAACGTCACCGGACTTGGGTGTGACGAAACCGCCAATCGTCCGGAGCGTCGTGGTCTTGCCACAGCCGGACGGCCCAAGCAGGGTAACGAATTCTTTGTCGCGGATGTCGAGATCCAGTCCGACGAGGATGGGATCGCCATCAAAATCGACGGAGATGTCTCTCAGGCTGACAATGGTGCTTTCTTTCATTTATGCATCCCCCTTTGCGGAATTTAGGCCGTCTTTACGGCCCCCGATGACTTCTTACCGCTTACCCGCAAAAGGAATTCGTTTCCCCGGCGGCGCATCCCCTTTCCCGTGCGCCCGTTCCGCGGAAACACTAATCGCAGCGGCGCCGTTTACCCCGGCGCCGCCCGTTATTAGGCGGCAGTTGATCATCGATTTTTTGCAGATGCAAAAACTGCAATTCCCAATATAGCATACGCAGAAAAAATGTCAATATAAAAGTCCATTATTTTTCGCGATTTTTACGTTTTTATCGGGAAATTTCCGCGAAACCCCAAAAAAATTTTGGAATGCCTCGAAATCCCTGCAAAATCCTCCGCCATGCTGTGATATGCTCCGGTTTTTCCGCCGTCCCTTCCCCGCCC
>NZ_JAPJQF010000080.1:0-7166 GCF_030825285.1 Anaerotruncus massiliensis (ex Togo et al. 2026) | reverse complement strand
GCCGCTCTGCGGCGCTCGCCGCAGGCGAGGAGCGCATCTAAAGCCCCGCCGGGCGGCCGTCGGCGGGACACGCCTCCGGCACTAGGCCTGCGGGCCGTCGCAGCGCGGCAAATCTCAAACCGCCGCCGGGGCGGGTCCCGGCAATCTCTGCCGCTCTCCGAGCGGCAGACCAAAGAAATCCCCGCCGCGGCGAGCGGCAAAAAAGGAGTCAACCAAATGCTGCTATCACTGGACAACGTCAGCAAGATCTTTGCCGACAGGATCATCTTTATGGGGGTGTCCCTCAAGGTGGAGGAGGGGGACCGGATCGGTCTTGTCGGCGCGAACGGGGCGGGGAAATCGACCCTGCTGAATGTGCTGAATGGAGATATGAGCCCGGACGAGGGGGAGCGCGCGGTCAAAAGCGGGCTGACCCTCGGTTTTCTGCGCCAGAACAGCGGCGTGGACAGCGCGAACACGATCTACGAGGAGATGCGTTCGGTGTTCCGGCCGCTGCTGGACGCGCAGGCGCGCATCAAAGAGCTGGCGGCCGCGATGGAGCGGCACGCCGACCACGGCACGGAGGAATATGCCGGCCTGTCGGCGGAATACGGCAGGCTGCTGGCCTATTTTGAAGCGAACGACGGCTACAACATCGGCGTGAAGATCAAGACGGTGTTAAACGGAATGGGGTTCGCGGACCGGGAGATGGACACCGTCTGCGGGACGCTGTCGGGCGGGGAAAAGACCCGCCTTGCGCTCGCCAAGCTCCTGCTCACCGAGCCGGGGCTGCTCATGCTCGACGAGCCGACCAACCATCTGGATTTCCCGACCCTCCAGTGGCTGGAGGATTATTTGCAGGAATACAAGGGCGCGCTCGTCGTCGTGTCGCACGACCGCTATTTCTTAGATAAAATTTGCTCGAAGATGTGGGAGGTCGCCAACCTGCATGTGACCGCCTACAAGGGCAATTACACCAAATACATGCATACGCGGGAGGCGCTCTACGAGCGGCAGCTCAAGGAATATGAGATGCAGCGGCAGAACGTCGCCAAGCTGACCGATTACATCGCGCGCAACAAGGTGCGCGCGACGACCGCGGCGATGGCCAAGAGCCGCGAAAAGATGCTCGAGCGGATGGAGCCGGTCAAAAAGCCGCCCGCGCCGCTGCTGCCGGTGAAGATGGCCTTCCGGTACGAGCAGGAGCCGGTCAAGGACGTGCTCCACGCCGAGGGGCTGACGCTGCGCGCGGGGGAGGATGGCAAGATCCTCTGCGCGGGGGCGGATTTCGATCTGCTCAAGGGGCAGAAGGTGGCGCTCGTTGGCGCGAACGGGGTGGGGAAGTCCACCTTTTTGAAGGTGCTGCTCGGGAAGCTCCGCCCCGAGACGGGGAGCGTGCGCTGGGGCCGCAACACGAAGGTCTCCTACTTCGAGCAGGAGCAGCTCGACCTGCACCCGCAGAAAACGGTGATCGGGGAGCTGTGGGACCGCTTCCCCGCGACCTATGAGCAGGATCTGCGCAACGTGCTGGGCGGGCTGCGGTTCACGGGGGAATCGATCTACAAGCAGGTGGGGATGCTGTCGGGCGGAGAAAAGGCGCGGCTCAAATTCGCCATCATGATGTACGAGGGCGGCAACGTCCTGCTGCTCGACGAACCGACCAACCACCTCGACCTCGCGACCAAGGAGGTGCTCGACCGGGCGCTGATGGAATACGAGGGGACGATTCTGGCCGTCTCGCACGACCGGTACCTGCTATCGCGGATGCCCGACCACATCGTCGAGATGACCCCGCAGGGGTTCGTCTGGTATGAGGGCGGCTATGAGAGCTACCGGGCGAAGCGCCGGGAGGCCCAGTCGGAACGGCCGGTGCGGGAGGAGAAGCCCAAAACGGAAAACGCCTTCCACCGCACCAAAAAGCAGCGCGCCGAACAGGTGGCGCGCAAAAAGCGGCTGTGCGAGGTGGAGCAGGAGATCTCCGATCTCGAGCTCGCGGTCGACACGGCGCAGGAACAGCTTGGGGACCCGGAGGTGTCGAGCGATTACCAGCGGGTGAGCGGGCTTTGCGCGCAGATCGAGGAAAACCGCGCGGCGCTCGCCGCGCTGATGGAGGAATGGGCGGAGCTCTCCGAGCTCTGTGCGGAAACGGAGGGGCGCCAATGATCGCGCAGAAGCTGGCCGGGCAGGTGGGGGTCATGTTCCTGCTCATGGCGATCGGCGTCTTCATCCGGAAAAAGGGGATCGTTTCGGTCGAGTCGGCGCGGCAGTTTTCCAACTTCGCCCTCTTCATCATCACCCCCGCGCTGCTCGTCAACGTCTTCCAGCGGGATTTCCACCCCGAAATGGCCGCCTCCATCGCGCTGTCGGCCCTGCTTGTCGCGGTTTTCCACCTTCTGGCCGCGCTGCTCACCAGGCCGCTCTTCCCCCACCGGGGGGACGGCGACGACCGCAGCGCCGTCGCCCGGCTGGGCGCGATCAGCTCCAACTGCGGCTTCATGGGCATCCCGCTCATGACCGCCGCGATGGGGGAGGACAGCATGATCTTCGCCGCCATCTACATCGGCATTTTCAATATCTACATCTGGTCGCACGGCGTCATGCTCCTGCGGCGGGACGGCCGGATCCGCTGGAAGGAGATCCTGCTTTCCCCCGGCGTGCTCGGCGCGTCGCTCGGCGTTTTGCTCTATCTTTTGCAGATCCGCCTGCCCGGGCTCCTGCTCGACACCCTCGGCTTCCTCTCGGGCATGAACACCCCGCTGCCGATGGTCATCACCGGCGTGCTCATCGCCGACCTCGCGGTGGGGGAGACCCTCCGGGACCTGCGCCTCTATTTCACCGCGTTTGTGCGGCTGGTCGGCCTGCCGCTCGTCATGCTCGGGCTCATGCTGCTCGCGGGGGTGCCGGGCTGGTTCGACGGCGCGCCCACCGTCGTGCTCGCCATGGTCATCTCGGTGAGCTGCCCGGTGGCGATCTCCACCGTCATGATGCCCACCCGCTTCGGCGGGGACGCGCAGTACGGCGCCAAGCTCGTCGCGCTGTCGACGCTGCTTTCGATCTTTACCATCCCGGCCGTCGCCTCGCTCGCGCAGTGGGCGATGTCCCGGGGGAACTTTTGAAAAAGGTCCCCCGGCCCCCCTCAAAACGTTTGATTCAGGCCGGCCGCGGCGGCCCGCCGCACGCGCGGCCCGTGAGACAAAGATTTTCGCCCGCTCGCTAAAACGTTTCGCCGCCACTTGCCCTGCGGGCAAATGGTGACCCCATCCGGGCCGTCGCTTCGCGACACCTTTTTCAAAAGGCGGCGCGGCAAAGGGCTCCCGAGAAGCGCATTTTTCGGGTGAATTGCCGCCGCGGGCGGCAAGAGGGGCCTTTTTGCAAGAGAAAAAGGCCCCTTTCAACAGAAGGAAGGAATTTACATGAAAGAAAACAAATACGACGACGATTTATTTTTCCAGAAGTACGGCGAGATGTTCCGCTCGCAGAAGGGGCTCGACGGGGCGGGGGAGTGGCCCGCGCTGCAAAAGCTGCTGCCCGACTTCGCGGGCAGGCGGGTGCTTGACCTCGGCTGCGGCTACGGCTGGCACTGCATCTGGGCGGCGGAGCACGGCGCGGCCGAGGTGGTCGGCACCGACATCTCGCACAAGATGCTCGAGGTGGCGCGGGAGAAGACCGGTTCCCCCGCCGTGCGCTACGAGTGCGCCGCGATGGAGGACCTCGACTATCCGGAGGGCGCGTTCGACATTGTCCTCAGCTCGCTGGCCTTCCACTATATCGCGGACTGGCCGGCGCTCGTCAAAAAAATCCGCCGCTGGCTTACGCCGGGCGGGGACTTCGTCTTTTCGGTGGAGCACCCGGTCTTCACCGCGCAGGGCACGCAGGACTGGTACTACGGCCCGGACGGGGAGATCCTGCACTTCCCGGTGGACAACTACTACTACGAGGGCAGGCGGGAGGCGGTCTTCCTCGGCGAAAAGGTGACCAAATACCACCGCACCCTGACGACCTATGTGAACACCCTGCTGGAGGAGGGCTTTTCGGTGCGGCGGCTGGTGGAGCCGCAGCCGCCCGAAAACATGCTCGGCCTGCCGGGCATGAAGGACGAAATGCGCCGCCCGATGATGCTGCTCGTCTCCGCGCGGCGGGACTGAGCGGCCGGAAGATTTCCTTTCCGAAGGGGAAAACCGATGCAGTGATTTCCAGTTGTGTGAACACTGTATGTGTGAAACCTCACCGAAGAAAGGGCGATCAAGATGAAAAAATTATTGGCGGCAATCCTCGCGGCCGTGACGATTTTATCCCTCGCGGCCCCGGCGCTCGCCGCGGGCCCCGCGGCCGGCTCGCAGTCGTATGCGATCTACAAGGTCACCGGCAACCCGGTCAACGGGGACGGCAGGCAGTTCAACGCGAACGACACCGTCTCTCCCGGGCAGACGATCTACTACGCGCTGCCCGAGACGATGGCGGCGTGGGTGGACAGCGCGTCCAACTTCCGCCTCTCCACCCGCAAGACCTCGAACGGCAAGCTGATCAAATCGATCAAGCTGGTCGAAAAGAAGCTGACCGGCACGTCGGGCGCTTCGACCGTCTACATCCCCAACCAGCAGGACCCGACCGGCAAGGACTACGCCGCCTACAAGACGAGCGAGCGCCGCGCCTACCTGGCGGTCGAGCTGGCGGACACGGCGGTCCCGGAGGAGGTGAAGGTCCAGTTCACCGCGACCTTCACGACGAAAAAGCCGGTCGTCCTCTGCTACGGCAAGCGCAAGGTCTCCGAGGGGGAGTTTGAAAAGGTGCAGACGGTCAACGACAACGGCACCACGGTGAACACCCTCAAATACCTGCGGTTCTTCGACGGAAAGCAGAACGACAAGCTCACCCTGACCGGGAACCTCTATGTGGCCAATCCGCAGGAGGAGGGGGACGCGACGGTCGAGGTCGGCTCCAAGGGCGTGACAATCAAGCCGGAGCGCAACAGCGTCAACGAGATCTCCTTTGAAGGGGAGGACACGGTTGCGACCCTCACCTTCCGCGCGAACAACAACCCCCGCAAATTCCTGGCGCGCCTGACCACGAGCTGGCCGACCACCGCGCTTTCGAACAAGTTCCGCAACACCGACGCGGTCATCCGCAAATTCTCCCCCGCGACGATCGACGCGACCAGCCGCGCCACCCTCTCGCTCAACAACCCCTTCGCCTACGACGAGGTGGACCCCGGGGACGTCTACATCTACACGGCGGACAGCAAGGGCAACCTCAAGGACATCACCCGCACCGTCTATTACAATTCGGACGAGGACGCCTTTGAGCTCCAGACCCGGACGCTGACCACCTACATCCTCTCGGACAAACGGGTCAAGACGACAACCAAATAACGCGAGGCGGATCAAGGCCCCCCAAACGGAAACCCGTTTGGGGGGCCTTTTGCGCCGGGGGGCGTGCGGCGCGGGCCGCGCTAGGCGTTCTCCGCCGGGGTCCTGGCGGGGGCGGTGATCACCCGGATGGCGCGGGGGCAGTTGGCGATGCGCACCTGCCGGGCGGTGCCGCCGAACTCGCCGTCGAGGGTCCAGGGGACCTTCTCCTCTGCGCGCACGGTGAGGCGGGTGGTGCGGAAGGCGGTGACGAATTCCGAGTCGTACTCCTGGCGCAGCACGGCGCCGATGAGGGCCTGCGCCTCGAGCGCGGATTTGGGGTTGCGCAGGAAGACCGCCTCGAGCAGGCCGTCGTTCATCGAGATGTTCGCGCCCGCCCGGAGCTTGAAGCCGCCGACCGAGGTGGCGTTGGTGACCATGCCGAAGAGGAATTCGCCCTCGACCGTCTCGCCGTCGTGGGTGACGGACATGCGGTAGGCCTTGACGGCGGGCAGCCGCAAAATGGCCTCGAGGAAATAGGCGGCGCGGCCGAGCAGGTTTTTCGACTGTTGGGGGGTCTGGTAGGAGACGTCGGTAAAGGCGCCGAACGCCGCGATGTAGCTGAAATAGCGGTCGCCGAACGCGCCCACGTCGCAGAGGAAGGGCTCGCCGGAAAGGATCGTCGCGGCGGCCTCGTGCATGTTCTTTGAGATGCCGAGGCTCGAGGCGAAGTCGTTGACCGTGCCGGCGGGGATGTAGCCGACGGGCGGCCGCCCCTCCGGGGGGCAGCGCATCAGGCCGGTGATCGTCTCGTTGAGGGTGCCGTCGCCGCCCGAGCAGACGATCAGCCCGTATTGGCCGGCGCGGCGGGGGAGCAGGTCGGCGATCTCCAGCCGCCGCTGGGTGGTGTGCACCGTGACCTCCCAGCCGCCGCGCACAAACAGGTCGATGAGGTCGAGCGCCTTCCCCTTGATCTCCGCCTTGCCCGCGTGGGGGTTGATGAGAAAGAGCATCCGCCGGTTGTCCATGTGGCCGCCTCCTTTTGCGGGAATCAAATCCACCCCTATTATACCCAAAATACGCGCGCGCTTCAACCGGGCGGGAAAGCGGCCACGCCCGGTTGTCGGGCCTACCAATCCCGCTCCGGATGTGGTAAAATAAAAAAGACTGTGAAGGGCAAAATCGACAAGATTCGACAGCGGAGGGACGGACATGGGTGAGCAGCTGACGTTTGGGGAACTGTGGCGGACGGCGCGCTGGCGCTGGCGGGCGCTGCTGGCCGCCTTTCTCGCCTGCGGGGTGGCCGGGTACGCGCTGTTCGCCCTGCTGCCCGGGCGGTACACCGCCCGGGCGCTCGTCTATGTCTCCTCCTCGCGGGAGGTGGGCGCGGGGGAGCTCTCCGCCGCGCAGAAGCTCGCGGACACCTGCGCCCTGCTGCTCTCGGGCGACGAGGCGGTCTCCGGCGCGGCGACGCGGTGCGGCCTCGCGGGGACTCCCGACGAGCTGCGGCGGGGGGTGTCGGTTACGGCGCTCGGCGGGACCGGCGTGGTGCGGATCGAGGCGTCCGCCCCCTCCGCCGAAGTAGCGGCGGCCTTTGCCAACGCCCTCGCGGAGGGTGCCCCCGGCCTTCTCGCCGAGGTGGTGGGCGGCGGCAGCGCGGTGACCGCCGCGCCCGCGCGCCTGCCCTCCCGGCCGGACGGGCCCCCCGCGGCGGCCTGCGCGGGGATCGCGGCCCTCTGCGGTGCGGCGATGACGCTGCTCGTCCTCTGCGCGCGGGGGGAACCCGGCGGTCCGCCGCTCGTCCATGGGCTGGCGGGGGAGGGCGCGGCCCGTCTGCGGGAA
>NZ_JAPJQF010000014.1:0-55725 GCF_030825285.1 Anaerotruncus massiliensis (ex Togo et al. 2026) | reverse complement strand
GCGCGGCTTTGCCGCGCACGCGTGCAGAGCGCGTGAACGCCCGGAACGGGCGTTGTTTTCCGCCGTGCGTCCCCGGCGAGCCATCCGGCTTCGGTCGTTGGGAGCGTCCGCAACTTGAATTGAGCCTTCAGCTTGTGTACCCGTGGGGAGCGGCGGCAGCTCGCGGGCTATGGCAAGGTACTCCCGGAGATTCCTAAGAACCCGGCGGAGGGTCCTTAGGCGGACTTTTGGTTCCTTTTCGTCCGTCCGAAAAGGAACCCGTGACGCGCGGCGGAACGCGCTCGTGATTCTTGCCGCTTGGAAAGCGGCAATTCCCGTGAAAGCTGGGCCGCTCGCTGGGCGGCATCATTCAAACCCCGTTGGGAGGGACCCGGATGAAATTCTATACGCTGAGCGACAACGTCGACACGCTGATGGGGATGCGCCTCGCGGGCATTGAGGGCGAGGTCATCCACACGGCGGACGAGGTGCTGGCTTCGCTGCGGCGGGTGATGGCGGACCCGTCGATCGGGATCGTGCTGATGACGGAAAAGCTGATCAACACCTGCCCGAACATCATCTACCGCTACAAGCTGACCCAAAAGCGGCCGCTGATCGTGGAGGTCCCCGACCGCCACGGGGAAGGGGACGTTTCACAGACGATCGAAAAATATGTGAGCGAGGCGATCGGCATCAAACTCTAAAGGGCGCGCGCCCGGAAAATGAGGTGAAACCAGATGGCTGATATGCAGGAAGATAAACTGGAGCTGTTTGAACAGGAGATCATGCAGCGCGCCCAGGCCCAGCGGGATGCGATCCTGAAGGAGGCCGAGCAGATGAAGCGGGATGCGCTCGGGCAGGAGGAAAACCGCCTGCTTGACGAGAGCTTCCACAGGATCCAGGCGCAGATCGATGAGATCAAGACGGAAAATATCAAGGAGATTTCCCGGGAAACGCTCGCGCTCAAGAAGGAGCTTTTCAAGCAGCGGGAGCAGTATCTCTCGCAGATGATCGCCGAAGCGCGCGTGGAGCTCGGGAGCTTTGCGAAAAGCGAGCGGTACGAGGCGTATTTCCTGGGAAAGATCAGGGAACTGGCCGCATCCTGGAAGCTGGAGGGCAGCACGATCAAGGTGCGCCCGGAGGACACGGCGTTCGAGCCGCGCATCCGTGAAATTTACGGGGACTGCGCGGTAGAGGCGGACGCCGGGGCGGTTTCGCTCGGCGGCGCGGTACTGGTGAACCGGGAACGCGGGGTTGAGGTGGACCTGAGCCTCGACGCGGCGCTCGCCGGGCAGCGGGAGTGGTTTTACCGCGGCTCCAACTTCAATTTTGATTAGCGGCGGGGGGAAATGCTTTGGATAAGAATACCGTATATTCCATCAACGGGCCGGTCGTGACGGTCCGTGGCGCCCGTCAGTTTGAGATGCAGGAGATGGTCTTTGTCGGGAACAGCCGCCTCATCGGGGAGGTCATCAACATCTCCGACGAGCGCACGACCATCCAGGTCTACGAGGGCACCACCGGCATGCGCCCCGGCGAGCCGGTCACCGGCACGGGCGGGCCGCTCTGCGCCACCCTCGGCCCGGGCATCCTCTCGAACATCTTTGACGGCATCGAACGCCCGCTCAAGGAGATCGCAAAAACGTCGGGCGCGTTTATCCCCGAGGGCAGCGACATGCCCGCCCTCGACGTGGAAAAGAAATGGCCGGTCACCCTGAAGGTGAAGGAGGGCGACCGCCTCAAGGGCGGCGACGTCTTTGCCGCCTGCCCCGAGACGTCGATCATCGAGCACCGCTCGATGGTGCCGCCCGGGCTCGACGGAACCGTCGTGTCCGCCCGTCCGGACGGGGACTATACGGTGCTTGAGCCGCTCGTCGTGCTGCGGGACGCGCGGGGGACCGACCACGAGCTGACGCTCGCGCACAAGTGGCCGATCCGCCAGACCCGCCCGGTGGCCGAGCGCCTGCCGATCGAACGGCCGCTCATCACCGGGCAGCGGATCATCGACACCCTCTTCCCGATCGCCAAGGGCGGCACCGCCGCCATCCCGGGCGGCTTCGGCACCGGCAAGACGATGACCCAGCACCAGCTCGCCAAATGGAGCGACGCGGACATCATCGTCTATATCGGCTGCGGCGAGCGCGGCAACGAGATGACCCAGGTGCTCAAGGAGTTCGGCGAGCTCACCGACCCCAAATCCGGCAAGCCGCTGACCGACCGCACCGTGCTGATCGCCAACACCTCCAACATGCCGGTCGCGGCGCGCGAGGCGTCGATCTACACCGGCATCACGCTGGCGGAATACTACCGCGACATGGGCTACCATGTGGCGGTCATGGCGGACTCCACCTCCCGCTGGGCGGAGGCGCTGCGGGAGATCTCTGGACGCCTCGAGGAGATGCCCGCCGAGGAGGGCTTCCCCGCCTACCTGCCCAGCCGCATCTCCCAGTTCTATGAGCGCGCCGGGTATATGGAAAATCTGAACGGCACCGAGGGCTCGGTCACGATCATCGGGGCGGTCTCGCCGCAGGGCGCCGACTTCTCCGAGCCGGTCACCCAGAACACCAAGCGGTTCGTCCGCTGCTTCTGGGCGCTCGACAAGGCGCTTGCCTACGCGCGCCACTATCCCGCCATCAACTGGACTTCGAGCTACAGCGAATATCTCGACGACCTCGCCCCCTGGTACGCCAAAAACATCTCCCGCGACTTCCTCCCCTGCCGCCAGCGGATTTCCACCGTGCTGCTCGAGGAGGCGAAGCTCAACGAGATCGTCAAGCTGATCGGCGAGGACGTCCTCCCCGACGACCAAAAGCTCATCATGGAGGTCGCGCGGCTCATCCGCGTCGGGCTGCTCCAGCAGAACGCCTACCACCGGGACGACACCTACGTGCCGCTGCCCAAGCAGCTCATGATGATGCAGGTCATCCTCTACTTCTACGACAAGGCTTCGGCGGTCATCGCCAAGGGGATCCCGATCTCCGAGATCACCGATTCGGGGCTGATCGATTCGCTCGTGAAGATCAAGTACGAGATCCCCAACGCGCATCTCGAACTGTTCGACAACTACTATAAAGAGATCGACGACAAGCTCGCCGGGCTCAACCAGCTGTAAAGGAGGGCCGGAATATGCTTCAGTTTGTGGGGCTCAGCGAAATCAACGGCCCGCTGGTGGCGCTCGACCGGGTGCCGAAGGTGGCGTTCGAGGAGATGGTCTCCCTGAAACTCGATTCGGGCGAGACGCGCTTCGGCCGCGTCGTCGAGATCGACGGCGACCGGGCGGTCATCCAGGTGTTCGAGGGGACCCGCGGGCTCTCCCTCGAAAACACCCGCACCACCCTGCTCGGGCATCCGATGGAGATGCCCCTTTCCCTCGAGGTGCTCGGGCGCACCTTCAACGGCTCCGGCCGCCCGATCGACGGGCTGGGAGAAATCTTCTGCGAGCGCGCGGCGGACATCAACGGCAAGCCGATGAATCCCGTCGAGCGCGTCTACCCGCGCAACTACATCAACACCGGCATCTCGACGATCGACGGGCTGGCCACCCTCATCCGCGGCCAGAAGCTGCCGATCTTTTCGGGCAGCGGCATGAGCCACAACAAGCTCGCCGTCCAGATGGTGCGGCAGGCGCGGCTGTCGGGCACCGACGAACAGAACTTCGTCATCGTCTTTGCCGCGATGGGCGCCAAGAACGACGTGGCCGACTATTTCCGCCGCTCCTTCGAGGAGTCGGGGGTCATGGAGCGGGTCGTCATGTTCCTGAACCTCTCCAACGACCCGATCATCGAACGCATCCTCACCCCCCGCTGCGCGCTGACCGTGGCGGAGTACCTCGCCTTCGAGCACGGCATGCACGTGCTCGTCGTCATGACCGACGTCACCGCCTACTGCGAGGCGCTGCGCGAGTTTTCCTCCTCCAAGGGGGAGATCCCGGGGCGCAAGGGCTTCCCCGGCTACCTCTACTCCGACCTCGCCTCCCTCTACGAGCGGGCGGGGATCATTGAGGGAAGCCCCGGCTCGGTCACGCAGGTGCCCATCCTCACGATGCCCAACGACGACATCACCCATCCGGTCCCCGACCTGACCGGCTATATCACCGAGGGGCAGATCGTGCTCGACCGGCAGCTCGACCAGACGGGGGTCTATCCGCCCGTCTCGGTGCTGCCCTCCCTCTCCCGCCTGATGAAGGACGGCATCGGCGAAGGGTTCACCCGCGCCGACCACTCCGACTGCTCCAACCAGCTTTTCGCCTCCTACGCCCGGGTGCAGGACGCGCGGGCGCTCGCGAGCGTCATCGGCGAGGAGGAGCTCTCGGAGGTCGACCAGAAATATATGTATTTCGGCCGCATGTTCGAGGAGCATTTCGTCTGCCAGGGCGCGCGGGAAAACCGCGAAATCGGCGAGACGCTCGACCTCGGGTGGCTGCTGCTCTCGCTGCTGCCGCGCGAGGAGCTCGACCGGGTCGACCGGGAGACGCTCGACAAATTTTACCGGCCGGAACAGGCCGTGCAGAAATTCGGCGCGCCGAAGGAGTAGCCCCGGCGGGGAAAGGAGTGACGGCGGATGGCAAACGTACTGGGCGTGACGCCCACCAAGGGCAGCCTGATGGCGATCCAGAAGTCGCTGTCGCTGTCCACGCTGGGCTTTGAACTGCTCGACCGCAAGCGCAACATCCTCATCCGGGAGATGATGCTGCTGATCGACAAGGTCAAATCCCTGCGCGGGGAGATCAGCTCGACCTACCGCGAGGCCTACGAGGCCCTTCAGGAAGCCAACGTGACGCTGGGCATGGTGCAGGAGACGGCGATGGCCGTCCCGGTGGACGACGGCGTGACGATCACCTACCGCAGCGTCATGGGGGTGGAGATCCCCAACGTGCGGCTGGCGGAGAGCGAGATCCGCATGTGCTACGGGCTCGACCGCACCAACTCGAGGCTCGACTACGCCTATGTCTGCTTCCAGAAGGCCAAACGCGTGACCGCGCTTCTGGCGGAGGTGGAGAACAGCGTCTACCGGCTGGCCAACGCCATCCGCAAGACGCAGCGCCGTGCGAACGCGCTGGAAAACATCGTGATCCCGCGCTACGAGGAGACGGCGAAGTTCATCACGGACGCGCTCGAGGAAAAGGACCGCGAGGAGTTTTCACGACTCAAGGTCATCAAGGCCAAAAAACAGCAGGAGGCATAAAAACCCCCTCCGCCGCATGTCCGGCGGAGGGGGTTTTCTTTGGAGAATCCGGATTTTACAGGCCCGCGGGTATTGGCAAACGCCGCGCCGTATGGTAACATAAGCACATCAGGGATCGACAGGTCCCGCAGAATGGAGACCGATGGGGGTGGCAGCGTGTTCAGGGAGCGGAAGCGTACGGCTGTGCGCACGGCGGTGGTCATGGCCGTTGCGGCGGCCACGATGGTCCTGTGCGCCGCGCTCTATATGCGCAGTGTGACCGGCACGCTGCGTGAGGAGACCCTCTCGGGGCTGCGCGAGGTCGCCCGCCAGAGTGCGGGGAACATCGCGATGCGGATCGAAAAGGACATGCAGATGCTCGAGGCGGTCTCCCGCTTTGTGGGCGCGCAGCCCGAACTGGATATCGACGGGGTGACGCGGGTGCTCTGCGAGGAGGTCGAGAGCACCAGCTTCAAGCGGATGGGGCTCATCACCCCCGACGGCACCGCGCACACCACCGACAGCGTGGAGATGGACCTGGGCGGGCGCGGCTACTTCCTGCGGGCGATGGACGGCGAGACGGTGATCTCCAAGGAGCTGACCGACTACGCCGACGGCGAGCCGATCTACGTCTACGCCACCCCCATCCTGCGCGGTGGGAGGGCGGAGGCGGTGCTCTTCGCCACCAACGCGGCCGACGCCTTCGCGTCGGTCATCAACGTGCGGATGTTCGAGGGGGCGGGCTACTCCTATCTCACCAACGCCGGGGGCGACGTGCTGGTCCATCCGGACAACCCCGAGAGCGAGCAGGGGATGTCCAACATCTTTGACCGCATGGAGGAGGGCCGCATGCTCCCCGACGAGGAGCTCGGGCGGATGCGCCGGCGGATGTCCTCGGGCGACAGCGGCGTGGAGGAGTATTTCCGCGACGGGGAGCGCCGCTACCTCTCCTACACGCCGATCGGGGTCAACGGCTGGTATGTGCTTTCGGCGGTGTCCGGCCACGTGGCCGCCAGGAAGTCCGTCTACCTCACCATGCTCACCCTCGTGGTGTGCGTCGTCACGGTCACGGTGCTCATCGGGCTGTTCGGATACATCCTCTTCATGCAGAACAGCCGCCGGCGGGAGCTCGAGCGGATCGCCTTCACCGACCCGGTCACCGGCGGGTACAACTGGAACGGGTTCATCCGCGCGGCCAGGGAGGTTGTCGGCGGCGCGGCGGAATATGTGATGGTCTCCTTTGACATCGACAAATTCAAGGTCTTCAACGACATGTTCGGGCACGGCACGGGCAACGAGCTGCTCGGGCAGATCTGGGGGATCCTTTCCCGCTCCGTGCGGGAGGGGGAGCTTTTCGCGCGGGTGTCGGCGGACACCTTCGACCTGCTGCTGCACGCGGCGCCCGACGAGGAGATCGTCCGGCGGCTGACGGAGATCGGCGGGCAGATCAACCCGCCCGGACAGCGATACACCCTCACCCTCTCCTTCGGGGTCTACCGGGTCGGCCCGCAGGAGACGGACGTCAGCCTGATGAGCGACCGCGCGAGCATCGCGCGCAAGTCGGGCAAGGACGACAGCCGCACGACGGTCGCCTTCTACGACCACGCGGTGCGCGACCGGATCCTGCGGGAGAAGCAGATCGAGGACGCGATGGCCTCGGCGCTCGAGAAGGGCGAGTTCGAGGTCTACCTCCAGCCCAAATACAGCGCCTCCACGCGGGAGATCGTCGGCGCGGAATCCCTCGTGCGCTGGAACCGCCCGGGGGTGGGGCTGGTGCCGCCCAACGATTTCATCCCCCTCTTTGAGCGGGACGGGTTCGTCGTCCAGATCGACGCGTTCGTGCTGCGGGAGACCTGCCGCATGCTCCGCGGATGGGCGGACGAGGGCCTGCCCGAGATCCCGGTGTCGGTCAACGTCTCCCGCGTCAACCTGCACGACCCCGGCTTTGTCGGCAAGGTGTGCGCCGCCGCGCGGGAGTACGGGGTGCCCCCCGGGCTGATCGAGCTGGAGATCACCGAGACGAGCGTGCTCGACTTCGAGAACATCGGGCGGCTGACCGGCATCATCGGGGAGCTGCACGACGCGGGCTTTTTGGTATCGATGGACGACTTCGGCAGCGGCTACTCCTCCCTCAACCTGCTGCGGCGGCTGCCGGTCGACGTGCTCAAGCTCGACCGGGCGTTCTTCGCGGGGGACGCGGACAACGCCCGCGGGCGCACGGTGATCGCCGAGGTGGCCGACCTCGCCCGCAAGCTGGACATCCAGGTGGTGGCCGAGGGGGTCGAGACGGCCGGGCAGGTGGACTTTCTCACCTCGATCGGGTGCGACGTGGTGCAGGGCTACTATTTCGCCCGGCCGATGCCCGCCGGGGAGTTTGAACGGCTGCGGCGCCCGCAAAATAAGAACGACTGAATCGGACGGGCCCCGCCGCATGGCGGCGGGGCCCGTCCTTTTTTTGCTTTTTTCGACAGAATCGCCAAAAGGATCGGGCGCGGGGCCCGTTTTCTCAAATCTTTCCTGAAAAGTCAGGATTTCGCCGTTTACGCAAATTGACTGTTCGCTCAATTCGTGTTAAGATGAGGCATAGCAAACTATACTAATATGGGGCAATTTGCCCCTTCCCGGGACGGCCGTGGGTTTGTGCGGCCGCCGCCGGTCTGATCGGCCCCGCAGGGGCCAGAGTGAGGTGCTCTATATGGAACGGATTCCGGCGCGGATGACGATGGGGATCGACATCGGCTCCACCACGGTTAAAATCATCATCGTGAAGAACGGCGACGTCGTCTACCAGCAGTACGAACGCCACATGTCGCAGGTGCGGCCCAAGACGCTCGAGCTCATCCGCATGGCGAAGGACGTCATCGGCGGCGGGGAGCTCACCGTCGCGCTCTCCGGCTCGGCGGGGCTCGGGGTCGCCAAGGCGGCGGGCCTGCCCTTCATCCAGGAGGTCTTCGCCACCGGCGAGGTGGTCAAGTCCTACGCCCCCGACACCGACTGCGTGATCGAATTGGGCGGCGAGGACGCGAAGATCATCTTCTTCACCGGCGGGCTCGAGGAGCGGATGAACGGCTCCTGCGCGGGCGGCACCGGCGCCTTCATCGACCAGATGGCGACCCTGCTCGACGTGACCCCCGAACAGCTCGACACGCTCAGCCTCGGCAGCGAAAAGCTCTATACGATCGCCTCGCGGTGCGGCGTCTTCGCCAAAAGCGACATCCAGCCGCTCTTAAACCAGGGCGCCCGCAAGGAGGACATCGCCGCCTCGATCTTCAAGGCGGTCGTCGACCAGACGATCACCGGCCTCGCGCAGGGGCGGCGGATCACCGGCAAGGTGCTCTTTTTGGGCGGCCCGCTCTACTATTTCAAGGGCCTCCAGCGGGAGTTCGTCCGTTCGCTCGGCCTCTCGCATGAAAACGCCGTCTTTCCCGACATGGGCCGCTACGCGGTGGCGCTGGGAAGCGCCCTCTTCGCCGAAAAGACGGGCCAGCCGATGACCTATGAGGAGCTCGTCGGCAGGCTCGAGGCCGCGGCCAGCGAAAGCCACGCGGCGCGTTACCTCGAGCCGCTCTTCGAGAACGCGGACGACTACGCGGCGTTTTTGAACCGCCACGGGAAGGCGTCGGTCGGCCGCGCCGACCTCGACGCCTACGAGGGGGACGCCTACCTCGGCGTCGACTGCGGCAGCACGACGACCAAGCTCGTGCTGATGGCGGAGGACGGGCGCATCCTCTACGACTACTACAGCGCGAACAGGGGCAACCCCGTCGAGATCATCCGGGAGCAGCTCGTCAAGATCCGCGCCCGCTGCGGGGACCGGGTGACGGTCCGCGGCAGCGCGGCCACCGGCTACGGCGAGGACCTTGTGAAAAACGCCTTTTCGATCGACGCGGGCCTCGTCGAGACGATGGCCCACTTCAAGGCGGCGCGCTTCTTCGACCCCAGCGTCGACTTTATCCTCGACATCGGCGGGCAGGACATCAAATGCTTCAAGGTCCGCGACAACGCGATCGATTCGATCATGCTCAACGAGGCCTGCTCCTCCGGGTGCGGGTCGTTTATCGGCACCTTTGCCCAGTCGATGGGCTACAGCGTCGAGGAGTTCGCCAAGCTCGGCCTCTTTGCCAGATACCCCGTCGACCTTGGCAGCCGCTGCACCGTTTTCATGAACTCGTCGGTCAAGCAGGCGCAGAAGGAGGGCGCGGGCGTCGAGGATATTTCCGCGGGAATATCCATTTCGGTCGTCAAGAACGCGATCTACAAGGTCATCCGCGCCCACTCCGCCGAGGAGCTCGGGCAGAGCATCGTCGTGCAGGGGGGCACCTTCTTAAACGACGCGGTGCTCCGCAGCTTTGAGCGGGAGATCGGCCACGACGTGGTGCGCCCGGCCATCGCCGGGCTGATGGGCGCCTACGGCGCCGCGCTCTACGCGCGGGAGCTGGCGCTGCCGGAGTCGTCGCTCATCTCGGCAAAGGAGCTCGAGAGCTTCCGCCACGCCTCCAAATCGGTCACCTGCGGCCTGTGCGGCAACCACTGCAACCTCACCGTCAACACCTTCGGCGGCGGCAAGAAATTCATTTCCGGCAACCGCTGCGAACGTCCGCTCGGCCGGGAGGCGGCGGAGCCGCTGCCCAACCTCTTCGCCTGGAAGCTCGAGCAGCTTGAGGCGCTTAAGCCCCTGCCCGGCAGGCGCGGCAAAATCGGCGTCCCCCTCGGACTCAACATGCTTGAGAACCTCCCCTTCTGGCACGCCTTCCTCACCGCCCTCGGCTTCGAGGTGGTGACGAGCGGCGTCTCCACCCGCGAGACCTACATCAAGGGGCAGTTTTCCATCCCGTCGGATACCGTCTGCTATCCCGCCAAGCTGATGCACGGCCACATCGCCGACCTGCTGGAACAGGGCGTCACGACGATCTTCTACCCCTGCATGACCTACAATTTTGACGAGGAGAAGGGCGACAACCACTACAACTGCCCGGTGGTCGCCTACTACCCCGAGCTGCTGCGCGCGAACGTGTCGGAGCTTTCCGAGCCGGGCGTGCACTTCCTCTACCCCCATGTGGGCATCCACCGCCCCGCCAAGTTCGCCGACAAGCTCTTTCACAACCTGCGCGCCGTCTATCCCGACCTGACGCTGCGGGAGGTGCGGGAGGCCGCCCGGACCGCCTATGCGGCCTACGACGACTGGATGAAGGCGGTGAAGGCGGAGGGCCGCCGCGCGATCGCCTGGGCGCGGGAGCAGGGCAGAAAGATCGTGGTGCTCTCGGGCAGGCCCTACCACATCGACCCGGAGATCAACCACGGCATCGACCGGCTGATCGCCTCCTTCGGCATCGTGGTCGTCAGCGAGGACTGTGTGGCCGACCTGGTGGAGCCGGTGAAGGTGCACGTGCTCAACCAGTGGACCTACCATGCGCGCCTCTACAACGCCGCCAAATATGTGACCGCCCAGCCGGACATGGAGCTGGTGCAGCTGGTCTCCTTCGGGTGCGGCATCGACGCGATCACGACCGACGAGGTCCGCGACATCCTGGAGGCGGGCGGCAAGCTCTGCACCCAGCTCAAGATCGACGAGATCACCAATCTCGGCGCGGTCAGAATCCGTATCCGCAGCCTGCTCGAGGCGGTGGAAGAAAGGGAACGCAGCCATGCAGCTACAAAATGACGAACGCGTCCTCTTTACCAAAGAGATGAAGCGCGACTATACGATCCTCGTGCCCACCATGCTCCCGGTGCACTTTAAGCTGATGCTCAACATCCTGCGGGAGTACGGCTACCGGGCGGAGCTTTTGGAGAACAGCGGCCAGCGGGTGGTGGACAGCGGTCTGCGCAACGTACATAACGACACCTGCTACCCGGCGCTGCTCGTCATCGGCCAGATGATCGACGCGCTCGAATCGGGCAGGTGGGACGTGCACAAGGTGGCGCTGCTCATCACCCAGACGGGCGGCGGCTGCCGCGCGTCCAACTACATCCACCTGCTGCGCAAGGCGCTGAAAAAAAGCGGCTACGGATTCGTGCCGGTCGTCTCCCTCTCGGCCAACGGGATGGAGAAAAACCCGGGCTTTTCCCTCACGCCGATGATGCTGGACCGCATCTTTTACGCGATGACCTACGGCGACCTGCTCATGCTGCTGGCCAACCAGTGCCGTCCCTACGAGACGGAGGCGGGCGTCACCGACGCGCTCGTCGACCGCTGGGCGAACCGGCTGACCGACGAGATGAAGGGGCGCGGCCCCCTGAGCTACCGGGCGGTGCGCCGCAACTACGACGCGATCGTCGCCGACTTCGCGGCCCTCCCCCGCAAAACGGAGGAGAAGGTGCTGGTCGGCGTGGTGGGGGAGATCTATGTGAAGTTCTCCCCCCTCGGCAACAACAACCTCGAGGATTTTCTCCTCTCCGAGGGGGCGGAGGTCGTCGTGCCGGGGCTGCTCGATTTCTGCCTCTACTGCGTCTACAACCAGCTCAACGACCACAAGCTCTACGGGGCGGGCGGCTTCTGGAAGACGCTCGTCTTCCGCAAGGTCTACGACATGCTCTGCAAAAAGCAGAAGGACGTCATCGAGGCGGTCACCCGGGAGGGCACCTTCCGGCCGGGGGGCTATTTTCCGCATACGGTGGAATTGGTCCGGGGCTATATTAGCCATGGCGTCAAAATGGGCGAGGGCTGGCTGCTGACGGCCGAAATGCTCGAGCTGATCGAGCAGGGGGTGGGCAACATCGTCTGCACCCAGCCGTTCGGCTGCCTGCCCAATCACATCGTGGGCAAGGGGATGATGCGCATCATCAAGGCGCGCAACCCCGATTCGAACATCGTGGCGGTCGACTACGACCCGGGCGCCACCAAGATCAACCAGGAGAACCGCATCAAGCTGATGCTGGCCAACGCCGCCTCGATCGCCGGGCAGCACGCGGCGCGCGAGGTGCCGCTGCCGCGGCACGAGGAGGAATACGGCGGCGAGCCCGCCGTCTCCTCCGGGTTTTTCAGCAATTCCCTGCATGAATAACAACCGGGGGGAGGGGTCTTTCTGAGCGCGGAAACCTTCTGCGGGATCGTCCTTTGCTTTTTCATCTACAGCTTTTTGGGCTGGTGCTGCGAGTGCGTCTACTGCTCCATCCCGGCCGGGCGGTTTATCAACCGGGGCTTTTTGAACGGCCCGCTCTGCCCGGTCTACGGCTTCGGCGCGCTGGCGGTCATCCACTGCCTGACGCCGGTCGATTTCAGCCTGCCGCTCCTCTTTGTCTGCGGACTGCTCGTCACGAGCGCGCTCGAATACTTCACCGGCTGGCTGCTGGAGACGATCTTCCACGCCAAGTGGTGGGACTATTCCAACATGCGCTTCAACATCCACGGCCGGGTCTGCCTGCTGAATTCCGTCCTCTTCGGCCTGCTCGGCGTGTTCGTCATGCGGGTGCTGCACCCCTTTGTCGGGCGCATGGTCGGGTCTTTATCCTTTGTGACGCTCATCTGGTTCGCCTCGGCGCTGACCACCCTGCTCGCGGTCGACCTCTTCCTCTCGGTGCGCACCGCCCTGCAGCTTTCGGGCAAGCTCGACGCGCTGCGCGACGCCCTCGAGGACGCGCGCGCCCGCACCGACGCGGTCATCATGGAGAAGAAGCTCCAACTGGAGGAGCAGCGCGCGCTGCCCCTTTCCGACCGGATCGACCGGCTGCTGGAAAAGGGGGAGGGCCTGCGCCTGCACGAGCGGCTGAACGCCCTTGCCGGCAGCCACAACGCCCTCCACCGCCGTATGCTCGACGCCTTCCCGCACATGCAGTTCCCCCGCTCCCCCGCTTCGCTTGACGCCCTGCGCGCGGGCGTCGCCAGGATGCGCGCGGAGAAAAAAGAGCGGAAGGACGCAAAAAGGGATGGGAAATAGAAAAAAGGGACGCTTTTGAAAAAGCGCCCCCGTGACTCCGAAAACGCTGATCAGGCCGGGCTGATTGCCGCACAGTCAAAAACCGGGCCGTCAATCCTTTGGATTGACGGCCCGGTTTCTTTCGCTTCGTGGACCTGGGTGGAAATCGGCCTTATTTAAACTTGACGGCGGTGCCGTAGGCAATCACCTCGGCGGCGCCCTGCATGACGGCGGAGGAGGCGTAGCGCATGCAGACGACGGCGTCCGCGCCGAGCCCTTCCGCATCCTCGACCATCCGCTTGGTGGCGATGGCGCGGGCCTCGTTCATCATCTCGGTATAGGCCTTCAGCTCGCCGCCCACGAGGGTTTTAAACCCCTGCGTGATATCCCGGCCGATGTTTTTCGATTGGATGGTGCTGCCCCGGACGAGCCCGAGGGTCTCCAGCTCTTTTCCGCTGATCGTTTCAGTAGTTACCAAGATCATCTTCTTCACCACTCCTGATTTCTTTGATTCGTTCCGTCAGAACGTAGATGGATACGCTGATGAGCGCCAGAAAGACGAGGCAGCCCACCACCTTGAAAAAAACCGGCATGGGGACCAGCAGGCAGAGCGCCAGATAGCCGAAAAACCAGAGCACCAGAAAGGTCGTGATCACGGCGGGCGCAACGAGCTTTTTTCCCTTCAAGAAACCGCCTCCTTTTTATCCGCCGCAGCGTTTTTCCAGCGCGAGCAGCCCTTCCTTGACGTCCAGTCCGCCCGCGTAGCCGGTCAGGGAACCGTTTTTGCCCACCACCCGGTGGCAGGGCACGAGGACCGCCACGGGGTTCCGGTGGTTGGCCATGCCCACCGCCCGGCAGGCCTTTGGATTGCCGAGCCTTGCGGCGATCTGCCCGTAGGAACGGGTCTCGCCGTAGGGAATTTCGCAAAGCGCCGCCCAGTCGGCGCGCTGGAAGGCCGTGCCCTCCAGCGAGAGCGGCAAATCAAACGCGCGCCGCTCCCCGGAGAAATATTCGGCCAGCTCCCGCGCTGCCCGCCTGAGCAGGGGCGTCTCCGCCTCCATGTAGCCCTCCGGCTTTTCGCCGCGCAGGAAGAAGAGGGCGCAGATGCCCTTCCCGTCCTCGGCGATGCCGACCGTCCCGAAGGGGGATTCGGTGTACAGGATCTGTTTCAATGCGTCGCCTCCCAACAGTCAATAAAGGGTTGTCTGGGCTGTTTTCAGGGATCTCACCGCCCGGTCGGAGATGCGCTCCCCTCCGCGCGGCCAGCCGGTCAGCATGGGGGCGGCGGGGTCGTGCGCCGCCGCGCACCGCAGGGCGGCGGCCCGGCCGGTCGTGGCGTAGCAGTAGGCGCAGCCGCCGGGGCAGGTGTTGTACGCGCCGATGTCGACGCTTTCGCAGCATCCGCAGGCGGGGCGCTGGCCGGGGTCCTTCGCGGCCTTGACGGGGCAGCCGAGGATCCCGCCCACCAGCTCCGGGTCGATGCAGGCCGCGTGCCCGATGCCGAAGGCCGACAGGTCGATCGTTTCCGCGCAGGTAAAGAGGGAGAAGCCGTGCCACGCCGCGATCTCCCCGAAGCCCCCGGCCACGTCCAGGCATTCCGAACGGGTCGTCTCGCGGTAGGCGCCGCCCGTGTGGCGGTAGGGGTCGACGAAGCTGAAGACGCAGCGTTCGGCCGCGCCCTCCAGTGCGTTGCAGAGCGCCTCGAAGCGTTCCAGATGCCATGCCGTGGGATATCGCCCGTCCACCATGACGGGATCGTACCGCCAGACGACCCGTTTGGGGCCGAGCCGCCGGGAGAGCGCCCAAAAGGCGCGGACGAGCTCCTCCTTTGGGGGCAGGCCGGGTTCCGTCCGCGGCCCGTAGGGGGTCAGCGTGAACTGGAAATAAAACGGGTAGCCCGCCGCTTCGATCCGCGGGAGAGCGTCCAGCATGGGGGCGGGGTTCTTTGTCCAAAAGACGATGCAGTCGACCGTTTCGGGCGAAAGCGGGATCCGGCTCAACTGGCGGGGGTTATGCGGGTTCGGCACCAGGACGAAGCCCTCCGCGAGGCGGTTCAGAAACCACGCGGAATAATAGGCCGGAATATCCGTCCGGCGGCTTACGCTGAGGATCACGGCCCTTCCCTCCCCTCCGCCAGCATCGGCTTTTCATTTATTGTACCCCAATTCCCCTCCGCTTACAAGCACGGATTGCGGGGAAACCACACCCTGTTTCAGGACCGCCGGGATGGCCGGGAAAGCGGCGAACTTGCGAAATGGCCCGGCCTATCCGGGGAAATGGGTCAACATTGGCACTATACAACCCGGGCTAAACAGGCTATAATGGGAGAAAAGAGCTGGGAGAGGGGCTAACAGGCCATGCGGATTCGAATCAGGGAGCTGCGGACGGAGCATGGATACAGAGAACAGGAGCTGGCCCGGCTACTGTCGATCAGCGTGAGGACCCTTCGGCGGTATCAATCCGGGCAGACGAGGCTCCCGGGGGATACGCTGATGAAGCTGTCCGCGATTTTCGGCGTTCCGCCGGAGGAGATTTTGATGGAGGAGGACGAGGCTGATGACCGGTAAGATCCTATTTTCGCACGAGGGGGCCCGCTCGGAGGACGCGCTCGACCGGACGCGCCCGTTTGTTTACGAGGGGTCGCTGCTCCTTCCCGACCAGACGAACGATCCCGCCCGGGAGATTACGAATTCGATCACCATCCCGCGTGAAATCGCCCAGAAGCTCAGGCGGATCAACGGGAAGTTTTCGCTGACCGAGGTAAAGGCGGGTTATAAAAACGCGAACGTCTTTTCCCGCCGCGCAAAGGTCTTCGACTCGGTCAACCGCGTCTGCTACCTCCGCTATGCCGACGGGACGCTGCAGGTGTGCGAGTTCAAGGGGACGCGCGGCTCCAACTACAGCGCGCTCTATCCCGCGCTGGCCGGGCTGCTCCGCCGGGAGGGCTTTGAGGAGAGGGCGGACGGCTTCGCCGTTCCGGACGACCGCGTGGACCTGCTGGTGGACCTGGTCAACGAGGTCTTCCGGATGCAGGAGGCCGGAGAGCTGCGGCTGGAGGCGGCCGATGAGGTGGACACGATGACCTTCCCCGACGGCAGGCACTACTACTTCAAGGCCTACTGGAGACCGGCGGGGGCCGGGACCGCGCCGCAGGAAGCCGCCGCGGATGCGGAGGACATCCCCGGCCAGGTCGCCCAGATCCGCGCGTGTATCCGCAGGCTCGCGGGGGCCGGCCTGCGCTGTGCCGGCAGGGAACAGCTGGAGGAGATCCAGCAGGCCGCGGAGCAGCTGAAAAATGAGCTGGACATCGTCTGCGGCGTCTGCCGAAACGGTTTGGATTCCTTCGACCGCGCCAGGCAGCTCGGACTTTGAAACAACAGCGGAAACCTATCACCGGGAGGACGCGGCCGGGGCCGTGTCCTCCCGGCTTTCACTTTCGGCGGACAGCTTGCTTTTTGGCTGCCGGCAGGCTATACTGGGTATCGTACAAATGTTGTTTTTCCAACGAGGGAGGCGCCAAATGAACGACCATGAAGCCATTCTCCGGAGCGTCCCCCTCTTCGACGGGATTCGGCCCGACGAGTGGGAGCGGATGCTCGGCTGCCTCGGCGCCGTGCACCGGCGTTATCCCGCCGGGGAATTCATCCTGATGGCGGGCCAGTCCGCCGACCGGGTCGGCGTCCTGCTGGAGGGGCGCGCGCAGGTCCTGCGGGAGGAGTTTTCCGGCGCCCGCACCATCCTCACCGCCCTTGCGCCGGGGGACCTCTTCGCGGAGGCGTTTGCCTGCGCGTCGGGCGGCGGGCGGACGCTCCCGGTCAGCGTGCTTGCAACGTCGGACTGCCGCGTCCTGCTGATCGACTACCGGAAAATCATTACCGCCTGTCCGTCGGCCTGCGATTTTCACGCGCGGCTGGTCCGGAACATGCTGGCCGTGCTGGCGGACAAAAACCTGCTCCTCAACCGCAGGCTGAGGCACCTCTCCAAGCGCACCACCCGGGAGAAGCTGCTCTCCTACCTGTCGGAGGAGGCGGCGGCCCATGGCGGCGGGGAATTCGACATCCCCTTCGACCGGCAGGGGCTGGCGGACTATCTCTGCGTGGAGCGCAGCGCGATGTCCGCCGCCCTGTCCAGGCTGAGGGAGGAGGGACTGCTGGAGACCCGCCGCAGCCATTTTCGCCTGCTGCGTCCCCGGGACCGGGAGGACGCGGAGCTGTTCTGACGGCGCGGGTAAAGAATCTGAAACGGGTGCAAAAAGCCGCGGGGCCGTTCGGCCCCGCGGCTTTTCCGCCGTCCCGCGCGGCGCGGGGGAAAGCGGCCTGTGAAGCGGCCCGGGGAGCGCTAATCCCCGCCCTCGGGCGAGAGGTCGAGAGGGGGCAGCGGGCGGACATATCCCGCGCCGGCCGGCCACTGGAAGGAAAGGACGGAGGGGTCGACATAGGCGCCGGGGTCGGGCTCCCCCATGCTGGCCCAGAGCAGGTAGCCCGGGATCTCGGCGGGATCGCAGAGCAGCACGGCGTCCGTCGGCCAATCCGCCGTCACCGTCACCGATTCTCCCACAGGGATGTGGTCCGGGTCGTCCGGGTCGCAGCCGTTGCCGACCTCCATGAGCGTGTGGCAGGCCCCCGCCGTGTCCTGCGCCCAAAGCTGGAGATGGGTCCCGTAGCCGTCCTGTGCCGTCCGCAGGGTGACCAGACCGTCGCAGTTGAAGGCGTAAGCGTCCGGCGTATCCGGGTTGTGCTGCCGAAGGGAAACGGAATGAGGCCTCAGCGTCATCCCGCAGGAGGGCACGAGCTGGATATCCACGCGCTCGCCCCAGTAGGCCAGCCGCCCGCAGTCCGGCCGCCCGCCGCAGGCCGCGTGGTCGAGGCATATTTCCACCCCGAATTTGATCATGCTGCCGTCCAGGTGCCGGATGTGCGGAAAGCCCATCACTGCGGACCCCTCCTCGACCAGCATGTTGTCCAGCACGCTGATGGACTGGTCGTTGGCCGGCTCCACGTTGCCGTTGTCGTTGACCGTGCAGCCCTCCAGGCTGAACTCGATGAAGTCGATGCCGGACTGCAAATGCTTCCCGGTCACGTAGGAGTGGGGCGCGTGCGCCGCCTCCAGCGGGCCCCATCCGCCGCACTGGATGAGCGCGTTGTTGAAGCAGACCGCGGGCGGCGGCGCGCCCCCCGCCGATTCGCCCGCCCCCACCCGAAGGATCATGCCGTTGCGCGCGCGGAAGCCCGCGCTCACAGCGGTGCCGAAGACGAAGAGCCAGTCCTTGAACCGCTCCTCCGCCACCAGCGCCCGCAGGCTTCCGAACAGCCCGGGCCAGGGGCCGCCGTAGGGCAGGGGCAGGTGCCAGTCGGAGAAGGGGCAGGCCGCGCTCCAGCCGTTGATCAGGTCGTGCAGGTACGCGCCCCCGCCCCCGCGGTAGAGGAACTCGGGGGCGATGAAGATTTTGAGGACCTCCTCGCTCGCGTCGGCGGCTTCAAACGCCCGCTCGACCGCCATCTGCGTGAACGCGCAGCGCGCGCTGATGTCGACGCACTGACTCAGCACGTCCCAGCGCCGGTCCCCCAGCGGGCGCTTGATGCCCGCGTAGTCCACCGCCCGCCACTGGCCGTCGAAAACCGGCCCGGTATAGACCTCCCACGGAATCAACTGTATTTTTGCGTATTTTCCCATAGTCTCACTTCCTTGTCGTTGGCAGAATCGGTCCGCGCCCCGGGCGGTGATTGCGGGGGCCGCCGGGACCGGGGCCGCGCAGGGAAAGGGCAGGCCGCGGCCGGCCCCCCGGCGGCCGGACCGGACCCGGGCCGGCCGGAGAGGAACTGGCCGCAGCCTGCAGCTGCCTTATCAGCTTTTTGCCGCCGTTGGGACGGCCCCGGGGGTTCCTCGGCCGGCCGGCGGATCAGCGCTGGTTTTCGAGCTTGAACTGGTAGCCGTCCTCGGCGTTGCCGTACAGGGACACCGTCACCTCGGACACGCCCTCGAGGTCCTGCTCAAAGAACTGGTCGGAGTTGAGGACGGCGGAGCTGATCTGCGCGCCCTCCTGGATCTCGGAGGCCAGGCCCCAGTACAGCTTGGGATGGAGCACGAAGGTCGCCTTCTGGCCGTAGGCGACGGTGTTCTTGGTCATCATCAGCTTGCCGTCCTTATAGAGGTCGACACTGATGCCGCCCTCCACATGGACGTCGTTGGCCACGTCGATGGAGCGGGTGTTCCCGGCGTTGCCGTCGTTGGTGATGGTAATGCCGGTCTCGTCCTGCAGCACGGTGTAGCGGCTGCCGATGGTGGACTGCATCATCGCGGTCTGGCAGGTACGCTCATCCCAGGAGGCGGAAACCATGGTCTCAATGGGGTAGAGCACGTTGCAGGAGGAGCCGCGGCCCACGTTTTCGATGACCTTCCACGCGACGCCGTCCTTGAGGGCGTCGAAGGTCGGGATCTCGTTGCGCATAAACATGAAGATCTTGGGCATATCCTGGTTCATGGATTTGTTCACGTAGTGGATTTTGATTGTATTCGGCATGAATAGCATCCTTTCCATATGTATTGGGTGTTGGTCGTGCGGGGATCGGCGCGGGTTCACCACTTGGATTCCACGCGGAACCGGTAGCCGTCCTCCGCGTTGCCGTGCAGGCCCACGACCACATTGGACATGCCCTCCAGATCGAGCTCGAAAAAGCGGCTGGAGTTGAGGACGGCGGAGCCGATGGTTTCACCCTCCTGGATTTCGGAGGCGAGGCCCCAGTACAGCTTGGGATGGACCACGAAGGTCGCCTTCTGGTCGTAGGCGACGATCTTTTCGCTCATCATGATGCGGCCGTCCTTGTAGAGGTCCACGCTGACGCCGTTGGGGACGTGGACGTCGTTGCGCACATCTAGCGAGCGGGGGTTCGCCCCGTTCCCGTCCGCCAGAAGAACGATCCCCGTCTCATCCCGGGATACGCAGTACCCCTGTCCGCTGAAGGCCTTCAGACGGATGGTCGAGCAGGTCCCGTTGTTCCAGCTGGCGCAGATCTCCGTCTCCTCGGGGAAGGGAAAGACGCAGGAGGACCCGCGCCCCACCCGCTCGATGACCTTCCAGGCAACGCCGTTCTTAAGGCTGTCGAAGGTGGGGATCTCGTTCCTCGTAAACAGGAACACTTTGGGCTGGTCCAGGTTCATGGACTGGTTGGTATAGGTGATTTGAACGTCGCCAGGCATACCATACCTCCTAACAAAATGGTGTTTCCAGAGACGGGGCGCCCGTTCGTTCCCGCCGGAGAGGGGCGAGGGGCCGCCGGCGGTCCGGCGGGAACGCTGGAGGTTTAAACCTTGATGCAAGTATAGCGCCGGACCCTCTCCCCCGCCATACCCCCAAACGGGTGGGGAGGCGGCTTTTCCCGCCGGCTGCCCAAAAGGGCAGTCCCGCGGCGCGGCCCCTCAAACACCGATCTCCTCCAAAGAAAAAGCGCCGCTCTGGAGCGCCTTCACCACCAGGCTGACGCTGCAGGGCGCGCTGAAGATTCGGAAGAGGTTCCGCTTGTGGTACTTGACCGTGTCCTCGCACAGATGCAGCTGCGCCGCGGCCGCCCTCTCGGTCATCCCCCGCGCGAGGCACAGGAGGACCGCCCGCTGCTGTGCGCTCAGGCGGACGGGAGGATGTTCCGGCGTGCGGCTGAGCAGGCTCTCCCGGTACCGGTGGGACACCGTCTGGGAGAGGAGGCCGAGCAGCGTGAGGTGGAGCCGGGTGATGGATTCCCGCTCCGTCACAATGGCGAGGCAGAGCGTCTGCGTGGACAGACGGAGCGGGAGCGCGCAGAGATACCATCCGCTGAGAAACGCGCAGTAATGGTGCTGGGGCTCCGTCCGAACCGGCCTGTGCAGCCGAAGCGAGAGCGCGATCGCGTTGGTTCCCCCGTACCGCTCCGCAAAGGAGACGCCCTCGTCCAGACTGGGAAACCGCCCGTCCGGCGGCATTTTTTTTTACCAATATGCCCTGGGCGTCGGTCATTAAAAACGCCATGTGGTCGGGGAGCTCGCGGCGCACCTCCGAAATGCTGGCCTCCAGCGCGGTGATGGCCCGGCCGTGCTCGGTCCGCAGGCGTTCGAGCTGCCGGTCCTTCAGGGGGTGGGAGGGAGTCGGCTGGTCGGGCGACAGCCCCGCCCGGGCGCAGTTCTTCCAGGAGCGTAAGATCTCTTTTTCCAATGCCTGGTGATTCATTGCGACATCCTCCTTATCTGATTTACGATCCGAGTTTTAACCGCCCGCCAGGGTCCTCCCCTTCCCGCGTTTTGCGCTTTATCGATTTGAAGCCGATATTTGTTAAATTATACCATATTATTGTGCTGTCGTATCTGGCAGAATACAACTAGCCGTGGAAACGCGCGGTTTTTTCCGGCATGGCAACGCTCTTACAAGCGGGACCCGCCGATCATGGGGACCTCCGGAAAAACAGACACGCTGCGTTTCGCCTGCGGGCCGCCGCCCCGCTCGACCAAAAAGAAAAGGCGCCAGCCGCAGGCTGGCGCCTTTTCTTTTTGCGTGAGTGTTCCGTTTGGATTCCCGGTTTCCACTGGGAGGCAACGCCTGGTCGGGGAGGGGATAACCTGCCGCAGAGGCGCCAAATAAAAACAGCCAGTCTTTCGACTGGCTGCTTTTATTTGGCGGAAGCGGTGGGATTCGAACCCACGAGACGTTGCCGTCTACCTGATTTCGAGTCAGGCCCGTTATGACCACTTCGATACGCTTCCATAACAGGATATTATTATATCAGATCGCATGTCCGAAGTCAACGCATTTTTCACTTTCCGGGGCGGCCGGCGCGCAAAAAATAGACGCCCGCGCGGGGGAATTCTATTGATTCTTCGGGGAATCTGTATTATGATAAAGGTGCTGTCATTTGGCGGCGCCACGGTGCCGGCGCCGCAAAGATTGGACTTGTATGGTGAAAGGAATGAACGTGAATGGATCAAAAACGCGCGAAGGAACTGGCCATTATCGCGACCAGAATCCGCCTCGCGGGACTGGACGCGGTACATACCGCCGCTTCGGGACACATCGGCGGATCGCTGTCGGTCGCTGATATTCTGGCGGTCCTCTACTTCGAGAAGATGAGGGTGGATCCCAAGGATTCCAAGAATCCCGACCGGGACCGCTTTGTCCTTTCCAAGGGACACTGCACCCCCGCCCTCTACCCCACGCTCGCTCTGCGCGGCTTCTTCCCCGAGGAGGATTTAAAGCTCTTCCGCAGCATTGAGGGCCATATTTCGGGACATGCCGAGATGCGGCACGTCAACGGCGTCGATATGTCCACCGGCTCGCTCGGACAGGGCCTTTCGGTCGCGGTCGGCATGGCGCTGGCGGGCAAGCTCGACAAGAAGGACTACCGCGTCTACGCGGTCATGGGCGACGGCGAGATTGAGGAGGGCCAGATTTGGGAGGCCGGCATGGCCGCGGCCAAATACGGCCTGGACAATCTCTGCGGCGTCATCGACGTCAACGGCCTGCAGATCGACGGTTCCACCTCCGACGTCATGCCCACCGAGCCGCTTGATAAAAAGTGGGAAGCGTTCGGCTGGAACGTGATCAAGATCGACGGGCACGACTACTGCGCGATTTCCGACGCGTTTGACGCGGCGGCGGCCTGCAAGGGCAAGCCCACGATGATCCTGGCCAAGACGGTCAAGGGCAAGGGCGTCTCCTATATGGAGAACAACGCGGGCTGGCATGGCAAGGCGCCCAACGACGAGCAGTATGAGATCGGCCGCGCGGAACTGGAAGCGGCCCTGAAAGGTCTGGAGGGTTAATCATGGGAGAGGTAATTGCAACCCGCGCCGCATACGGCAAGGCGCTTGTGACATTCGGCGGGAGCGATCCCGACCTGATCGTGCTCGACGCCGACCTTGCGGGCGCGACGATGACCAACAGCTTTGCGAAAGCGTATCCGGAGAAGTTTTTTGATATCGGCATCGCCGAGGCGGACATGATGGGCATTGCGGCGGGTCTCGCGACCTGCGGCAAAAAACCGTTTGCCAACTCGTTCGCGATGTTTTCCGCCGGCCGCGCCTATGAGCAGGTGCGCAACTCGATCGCATACCCCCACCTCAACGTCAAGGTGATCGGCTCCCACGGCGGCCTCTCGGTCGGCGAGGACGGCGCCACCCACCAGTGCATCGAGGACTTCGCCCTTATGCGGGTCATCCCCGGCATGACGGTGCTCTGCCCCTGCGACGGCAACGAGATGACCGCCGCCGTCGAGGCGCTCCTCAACTATGATGGCCCGGCCTATATGCGCCTTGGCCGCCTTGCGGTCGAAACCGTAACCGACGCCATTCCCGGCTATCGGTTCGAGATCGGCAAGGGCATCCAGCTCGTGGACGGAAGCGACGTCACGATCATCGCCATCGGCATGATGGTCCAGGAGGCCCTCAAGGCCGCCGACCTGCTCAAGGCCGAGGGCGTCTCCGCCCGCGTGATCGATATGCACACGATCAAGCCCCTCGATACCGAGCTCGTGCTCAAGGCCGCGAAGGAAACCGGCTGCATCGTCACGAGCGAGGAACACAACGTCATCGGCGGCCTCGGCTCCGCCGTCTCCGAGTTCCTCTCGGAGACCTGCCCCACCCCGGTCGTCAAGCACGGCGTCAACGACGTGTTTGGCCGCTCCGGCAAGGCCCCCCTCGTCATGAAGGCCTACGGCCTCACCCCCGAGGGCATCGCCGAAAAAGCCCGCGCCGCGATTGCTTTGAAAAAGTAACAAAAAATAATGAGCCGCCCGTCAGGGCGGCTCTTTTCTTTGCCGCTCAGGGAGCGGCTTGCCGCCCTTTCAGCGGCGGGGAGCTTAGATTTGCCGCTCATCGGGCGGCGGAGCTTGTCGGTAGTCGACCGACAGCGAGTTCCTTTCTTGCTTGCCCAAGAAAGGAACCAAAGAAGGGCACGAGGGGCTGCGCCCCTGCGACCCCGGCCGCGACGGGCCTTCGGCCCCAAAGGTCGCGGCCTCGTAACACGGATCGAAGTACCAGTCTACAGCAACCCGTCAACCGCCTAGCCGCAGGCGCAACGTCTCTGCGGGCGAGCCCCCAGAACGCTCTTACCGGTGCGTCCGAGGAGACAATTCGGGTTGCGGTGCTTTCAACGGTAAGTGCCACCGCACCCGCCAGGGGTGGGCACACGGGGCAGGATTTTGTCCCCAAAGGGGACTCTGCTTAAGAAATCCGGCCCGCAGGGCCGGGTCCGCGAAGCGGACTCAAGCCGGGGGCGCGGGGCGGAGCGCCCGCGAGCGGCCGTCGCGCGTAGCGCGCTCCGGGCGCAGCCCGGGCAGGCCGCCTAAGCCCTCCTCTCGTGAGGCGCACGCGCTTTTGCTTGTCAAAACGCGGGGTCAGTTGCGGTCGGGGGCCGCAACTGACGTGCGCCTCGACGCCTCTGCCGGGGAGCCTCAATAACGCTCTTACAGGTGCGGCCGGGGAGCACGGCTTTCCCCGTTTGGCGCGCGGATTAGCCTTTTCGCTTTGGGGCCCGCGGGTGGGGCTTTTGGGTGTCCGTCAGGTCCATCAGGTAGTCGGTGCTTGTACCGTAAAAATCCGCCAGCGCGTCAATATGGCTTACCCGAATGCCGCCCCGCCGCTCGTACCGGCCATAGGTGCCCTCGGAAACCCCGATGACCTCGGCGATTTTCTTTTGCGTCAGCCCCCGCTCCTTCCGAATCTTCGCCAAATGGTGATAAACTTTCATAACGCCCTCCTTATGCCAAATAGGTATAATTTTATGTTATGACATACAGGTATAAATGTCAAGAATAAAATATGACATAATGGCATAAAGGGGGCGGAGGATATGAAAAACTTGCGGTATATCCGGGAACAAAACGGTCTGTCGCAGATCCAGCTCCAGATGAAAACCGGGATTGATCAGGCGATGCTCTCCCGATATGAGAGCGGAGAGCGTACCCCATCGGTAGAAAAGCTCCTAATTCTGTCCCGTTATTTCGGGACAAGCGTGGACTATCTGCTTGATTTGACGGACGAGCCGACCCCATATCCGCCGAAGAAGGCGGAGGGCTGAGTCCTCCGCCGGCGACAGGGGCCGTTCCCCTCCCGTTGGGAGCGTCCGCAACCTGAATTGAGCCTTCAGCTAGTGACCTGTGGGGAGTGACGGTAACCGGCGGGTACTGGCAAGGTACTCCCGGGGGATTCTCAAGGGGACTGGCGGAAGTCCCCTTGAGCGTCCTTCTTTGGGTACTTTCTTTGACGCAAAGAAAGTACCCCGCCCGCCGGGGCGGGACCCGGCAATCCCCCGCCGCCGAAGGCGGCACATTCAGAGCGCCTCTATGAGGCGCGAAAAAGCCCTCCGCCCCACTGGGCGGAAAATCTAAGAAAAGCCCCCGAGAGCAGTCGCTCCCGGGGGCTTTTTACGTAAGAATCAGAAGTGGGGCCGCTCCACATAGGTGGTGTGGAGGATGCGGTGGGCCAGGTGGCTACCGAACTCGCCGAAGTACTCCTCATAAATTTTGAGCAGCTCGGGGTTCTCATGGCTCTTGCGCAGGGGCTTCGCCTCGTCGGCGTCGTAGAGCGCCTTGGCGCGGAGCGACTTGAGATCGACGAAGTTGCGGACGCTCGCGGGCTGGACCGGCTGGCCGCCGCCGTTGACGCAGCCGCCCGGGCATCCCATGATCTCGATAAAGTGGTAGTTCTTCATCCCCGCCCGGACCTGTTCCAGCAGCTTGCGGGCGCAGGCGAGGCTGGACGCGACCGCCACGTTGACCGTCAGGTCGCCGATCTGGTAGCTGGCCTCCTTGATGCCCTCGGTGCCGCGGACCTCCTTGAACTCGACGTCCTGGAGAGGCTTGCCGCCGACCCACTCGGCCGCGGTGCGCAGCGCCGCTTCCATGACGCCGCCGGTGGCGCCGAAGATGACGCCCGCGCCGGTGGATTCGCCCATGGCGGAATCGAAGTCCTCGTCGGGCAGGGCGGTAAAGTCGATGCCCGCGCGGTCGATCATGCGGGCGAGCTCGCGGGTGGTCAGCGAGATATCCACGTCGGGGATGCCGGAACCGGCGGCGTCCTCGTTGTCGCGGCGGACCTCAAACTTCTTGGCGGTGCAGGGCATGATGCCGACCACAAAGATGTCCTTGGGATCCCAGCCCATCTTCTGGGCATACCAGGTCTTCACCGTGGCGCCGAACATCTGCTGCGGCGACTTGCAGGTGGAGAGGTTGGGGATCATGTCGGGGAAGTAATGCTCGCAGTAGTTGACCCAGCCGGGCGAGCAGGAGGTGATCATCGGCAGCACGCCGCCGTTCTGGATGCGCTCCACCAGCTCGTGGGCCTCCTCGACGATGGTCATGTCGGCGGCGAGGTCGGTGTCGAACACCTTTTCAAAGCCCATGCGGCGCAGGGCGGCGACCATCTTTCCGGTGACGTTGGTGCCGATCGGCATGCCGAACGCCTCGCCGAGCGTGGCGCGGATGGAGGGCGCGGTCTGGACGACGACATGCTTGGTCGGGTCATGCAGCGCGCGCCAGACCTCCTTGGTCTGGTCCTTCTCATAGATGGCGCCGGTCGGGCAGACGACGATGCACTGCCCGCAGGAGACGCAGGCCACCTCGCTGAGGTTCTGCTCGAAGGCGCAGGCGATGTGGGTATTGAAGCCGCGCTCGTTGGGGCCGATGACCCCGATGCCCTGCCATTTGGAGCAGGCGGCGACGCAGCGGCGGCAGAGGATGCACTTGTTGTCGTCGCGGACCATGTGGACCGCACTGTCGTCCTTGGGCCACTCGGGGTTGGAGCCCTCATAGCGGTGCTCATCCTCGACCTTGAAGTCGTGGCAGAGCTTCTGCAGCTCGCAGTTTCCGCTGCGCACGCAGGAGAGGCACTCCTTCTTGTGGGTGGAGAGGATGAGTTCGAGGGTGATCTTGCGGGAGGCATAGACCTTTTTGGAGTGGGTGAGGATTTCCATCCCCTCGTTGACCGGGTAGACGCAGGCGGCCACAAGGGATTTGGCGCCCTTGACCTCAACCACGCAGATGCGGCAGGCGCCGATCGCGTTGATCTCCTTGAGATAGCACAGGGTCGGGATTTGGATGCCGGCATAGCGGGCCGCTTCCAGAATGGTGCTGTCTTTCGGCACGGACAAGGGCATACCGTTGATCTTTATATTAACCATTTCTTTTTCCATATCCAGGCACGCTCCTTTCTTACTTTCTCACAATCGCGCCGAACTTACATTTCTCGATGCAGGCGCCGCATTTGATGCACTTGGACTGGTCGATGACGTGCGGGTTCTTGACGGTGCCGGCGATGGCCCCGACCGGGCAGTTGCGCGCGCAGAGGGTGCAGCCCTTGCACTTGTCGGCCACGATCTGGTACTGGAGCAGGTGTTTGCAGACGCCCGCCGGGCAGCGTTTTTCCTTCACGTGGGCCTCGTACTCGTCGCGGAAATACTTCAGCGTCGAGAGCACCGGGTTGGGAGCGGTCTGGCCGAGTCCGCACAGCGCGTTCTCCTTGATGTAGTAGCAGAGCTCCTCCATCTTGTCGAGGTCCTCCATCTTGCCCTCGCCGCGGGTAATGCGGTCGAGCATCTCATAGAGGCGCTTGGTGCCGATGCGGCAGGGGGTGCATTTTCCGCAGCTCTCGTCGACGGTGAACTCGAGGAAGAACTTGGCGATATCCACCATGCAGTTGTCCTCGTCCATGACGATGAGTCCGCCCGAGCCCATCATCGAGCCGATGGCGAGCAGGTTGTCGTAGTCGATCTCGGTGTCGATGAGGGAGGCCGGGATGCAGCCGCCGGAGGGGCCGCCCGTCTGGGCCGCCTTGAACTTCTTGCCGTTCGGGCAGCCGCCGCCGATCTCCTCGACGATCTCCCGCAGGGTGGTGCCCATCGGGACCTCGACGAGGCCGGTGTTGTGGATCTTGCCGCCGAGCGCGAAGACCTTGGTGCCCTTCGATTTCTCGGTGCCCATCGAGGCGAACCACTCGGGGCCGTTCAAGATGATCTGGGGGATGTTGGCCCAGGTCTCGACGTTATTCAGGATGGAGGGCTTGCCGAAGAGGCCCTTGACCGCCGGGAAGGGCGGACGGGGGCGCGGCTCGCCGCGGTGGCCCTCGATCGAGGTCATGAGCGCGGTCTCCTCGCCGCAGACGAAGGCGCCGGCGCCCAGGCGGATGTCGATGTCGAAGTCGAAGCCGGTCTCAAAGATGTTCTTGCCCAAAAAGCCCATCTCGCGGGCCTGGTTCAGCGCGATCTCGAGGCGCTTGACCGCGATGGGGTACTCGGCGCGCACATAGATGTAGCCCTGGCTCGCGCCGATCGTATAGCCGGCGATCGCCATCGCCTCGAGCACCGAGTGGGGGTCGCCCTCGAGCACCGAGCGGTCCATGAACGCGCCCGGGTCGCCCTCGTCGGCGTTGCAGCAGACGTATTTCTGTCCGGGGGGCTGGGCCTTGGCGAAGTTCCACTTGAGCCAGGTCGGGAAGCCCGCGCCGCCGCGGCCGCGCAGCCCGGAAACCTTGAGCGTCTCGATGACGTCCTCGGGGGTCATCTCGGTGAGGACCTTGCCCAGCGCCATATAGCCGTCGTAGGCGATGTATTCGTTGATGTCCTCGGGGTCGATCACGCCGCAGTTGCGCAGCGCGACGCGCTTCTGCTTCTTGTAGAAGTCGGTCTCGTCAAGGGATTTGATCTTGTCCTCGACGACCGTCTCGGTGTAGAGCAAGCGCTTGACGATGCGGCCCTTGAGCAGGTGCTCGTCGACGATCTCCTTGACGTCCTCCGGCTTGACGCGGGAGTAGAAGGAGCCCTCGGGATAGACGATGACGACGGGGCCGAGCGCGCAGAGGCCGAAGCAGCCGGTCTTGACGACCTTGACCTCCTCGGTGAGCCCGGTCGCGGCGATTTCCTTTTCAAACTCTTCGATGATCTTTGCCGAGCCGGAGGACGTACAGCCCGTACCTCCGCAGCAAAGCACATGGGAACGATACATGGTGCGCTTCCTCCTTTCTTACAGCTTGCTGCCGGCGACCGCGCCGATGGTGTACTCCTGAACGACCTGCCCGTTGATCAGGTGCTTCTGGACGATCTGGGAAGCCTTTTCAGGGGTCATCTTGACGTAGGTGACCTTCTCCTTGCCGGGCTCGAAGACCTCGACGACCGGCTCGTACTGGCAGATGCCGATGCAGCCCGTCTGGGCGATGGTGACGTTCTGGAGGTTCTTTTTGGCGACCTCCTCGGTGAACGCCTGGAGCACGGGGCGCGCGCCCGCGGCGATGCCGCAGGTGGCCATGCCGACCACGACGCGGGTGTTGCCGCTGTCGTCCGCGCGGATGCCCATGTTGGTTTTGACCTTGTCCCTCAGAGCCTGAAGCTCCGCTAAGCTTTTCATATGTAAGATTCCTCCGTCCACAATGTGGTTGCGCGTCCTGCCGTCAGGACGCCTGCGTGTCTAAAACCTCCTGCGTGTTTTCGCGGATGAACGAGCCGATGAACCCGACCACCGACGGCTCCGAGAGGGGCACGCCGTCGAGCACCTGCCGGAATTCCCGCGTGTCGGCGGTGAACTCCCCCGCCCCGTGGCGGAAGGTGTAGGTGAAATCGATGTCGGGGTTGCACTGCACGAGCGAGGCGACGGTCGCCGCGATGTCGCCGAGCGGCATGCGGTCGATGTGGGTGAGGCCGAAGACCGCCGTCACGGCGGTGCCCCTCCCCGGCTCCGATTCGATCGAGAGGCTTCCCCCCGTCATCTCGGCGCCCATCTTGAGGAACGGCACCCCCAGCCCCACCCTGCGGGTGGTGCGGGTGGTGAAGAACGGGTCGGTGACCCGCCGCACCTGTTCGGGCGTCATGCCGCAGCCGTCGTCCCTCACGGTGATCGTGAGGGTGTCGGCGGCGGGCTGTTCGTCCACCGTGATCTCGATGAGCGAGGCGCCCGCGCGGACCGAATTCTGCGCGATGTCCAGCACGTTCAGCGAAAGCTCCTGCATGGCGTTACTGGTATTTGGCGAGGATGGTGTCGACGTCGTCGACCGTCAGGCGGCCGTAGACCTCGTCGTTGACCATCAGGACCGGCGCAAGGCCGCAGGCGCCCACGCAGCGGCAGGCGTCGAGGCTGAATTTCCCGTCGGGCGTGCACATGCCGGACTGGATGCCGAGCTTCTCCTGGAGCCTCTGGAAGATATCGCCCGAACCCTTGACGTAGCAGGCGGTGCCCAGGCACACGGAGATTTTGTACTGTCCCTTGGGGTTGAGGGTGAACTGGGAATAGAATGTCGCGACCCCGTAGATTTCCTCCAGCGGGATGTCGAGCCCGAGGGAGATCATCTTCTGCACCTCGATCGGAAGGTACCCGTAGATCTCCTGAGCGCCCTGCAAAACCGGCATCAGAGCGCCCTTCTGGCCCTTGTGCTCCTCGATCACCTTCTGCAGCCGCTGTTCCTGCTCAGCGGTGCCGGTGAAGGGGACCACGGTTTTCGTGTTCGCCATCTGTCTTACCTCCTTGGCATTGCCATACGCTCAGGGCGTACGGCACCATTATAGAATTGTTATGATTATAACAGAAAATCATAATGCCGTCCAGATGAATCCCCCTGAATTTTCGCAAAAACGCGGCGTTTTTCATGACAATTCGACAAGTCCTTCCGGACTTTTCCAATTCCCGCCCCCTCCGCAGATTCCACAGCTTTTGGCGGGGGATTTTGGCGGGCCGGTCATTGCGGCCCCGCGCGCAAAATGATATAATATTCAGGTATAGACCGACCGCTTTTCCGATTTCCGAAAGGAGCAATGGCCCATGACAGTCAGCGATATCGCCAGGATTCTCAAGGCCGAGGTCCTCTGCGAGGGGGACTCGATGGAAGCCGAGGTACATACCGCCTGCGGCAGCGACATGATGAGCGACGTGCTCGCCTATGTCAAGGACCAGAGCGTGCTGCTCACAGGGCTCGTCAATTCGCAGGTGGTGCGCACCGCCGAAATGATGGATATGGTCTGCATCGTCTTCGTGCGCGGCAAGCGCCCCGACGAGCAGATCCTCTCCCTCGCGCGCCAGCGGGGGATCGCCGTGCTTTCGACCCCCTACCGCATGTTTACCGCCTGCGGGCTGCTTTACGACAACGGCTTGAAGGGTGGCTGTGAAACCGATGTCTGATACGATCAACCTCACCTACGACGTCCCGGGCGACGACTTCACCCGCGCGGGCGAGGCGTCGAGCGACGTCAAGGGGGTCCTCAAAAAGCTGGGCCTCTCCCCGCAGGTGGTGCGCAAGGTCGCCATCGCCATGTACGAGGGGGAGATCAATATGGTGATCCACGGCGGCGGCGGGCAGATCACCGTCGAGGTGACGCCCGACGCGGTCACGATGCGGCTGGTCGACCACGGCCCGGGCATCCGGGACATCTCCCTCGCCATGCAGGAGGGCTGGTCCACCGCGCCCGAGGAGGTGCGCAACCTCGGCTTCGGCGCGGGCATGGGCCTGCCCAACATGAAGAAATACTCCGACGAGATGGAGGTCATCAGCGAGGTCGGCGTCGGCACCACCGTCAACATGAAGGTGTACGTCGCCTGATCCGCGTTCCCCCCGGAGCGGGCAGGATTTATCTGGGAGGCCGTCATGATGGATACCACAAACTTTTTCCACTCGGTGACCCTCGACCGGGACAAGTGCCACGGATGCATCAACTGCGTCAAGCGCTGCCCCACCGAGGCCATCCGCGTGCGCAACGGCAAGGCGAAGATCATCAAGGAGCGGTGCATCGACTGCGGCGAGTGCATCCGGGTCTGTCCGCACCACGCCAAGCAGGCGATCTTCGACCCCATCTCGGTGATGGACAGCTTCGAATATAAGATCGCGCTGCCCGCGCCGAGCCTCTATGGGCAGTTCAACAACCTCGACGACATCGACCTCATCCTCGGGGCGCTGACCCTCATGGGGTTCGACGACGTCTACGAGGTCGCGCGCGCCGCGGAGCTCGTGAGCGACGCGACCCGGCGGTACATGATGCGCGAGGACATCAAACGCCCAGTCATCTCCTCCGCCTGCCCGGCGGTGCTGCGGCTCATCCGGGTGCGCTTCCCCGAGCTCATCGACAACATCCTCCCGCTGCATCCGCCCATCGAGGTGGCCGCGCGGGTGGCCAAGGCGCGCGCCGCCGAAAAGACGGGCCTTCCGCCCGAAAAGATCGGCGCGATCTTCATCTCCCCCTGCCCGGCGAAGGTGACGGCGGTCAAGATGCCGCTGGGCACCGAGAAGAGCGCCGTCGACGCGGTGCTCGCCATCCGGGAGGTCTACCCCAAGCTGATCAGCCTCATGCGCAAGGTGCCCGCCTCGGTCGACATGGCGGGGGCCGGCCGGATGGGCATCGGCTGGGGCAGCAGCGGCGGCGAGGCCGCCGCCGCGCTCAAGGAGCGGTACCTCGCGGCCGACGGCATCGAAAACGTCATCCGCGTGCTCGAGGATCTCGAGGACGAGAAGTTCTACGACCTCGACTTCGTCGAGCTCAACGCCTGCTCGGGCGGCTGCGTCGGCGGGGTGCTCGGGGTGGAAAACCCCTACGTCGCCAAGGCCAAGCTCAAGCGCATCCGCAAATACCGTCCCGTCTCCTGCAACCACCTCGAGGAGGAGAGCCTCGCCCCCTACACCTGGGACGCGCCGGTCGAATACGAGCCGGTGCTCGAACTGGACGCGGACATCCGCACCGCGATGGAAAAGATGAAGATGATGCGGGAGATCGAGGGGCGGCTCTACGGCATGGACTGCGGGTCGTGCGGCGCGCCCTCCTGCAAGGCGCTCGCCGAGGACATCGTGCGCGGCTTCGCCACCGAGGAGGCGTGCATCTTCAAGCTGCGCGAGGAGATCCGCGGGATGGCCGAGGGGCTCCGGCGGCTTTCGAGCGTGATGCCCAAGGTCGCGGCGGAGGAAACCGAAGAAAAGGAATGACCGGGGGGACCAATATGACGGTGAAACAGCTGGCCGCACAGGCCGGGCTTAAAATTCTCGCGGGGGAGGGTTCCCTCGGCCGGGAGATCGAAAGCGTCTACAGCTGCGACCTGCTCAGCTTTGTGATGGGGCGCGCCCCCGCGGACAGCGCGTGGGTGACGGTCATGGGCAACGTCAACGCGATGGCGGTGGCGCTGCTGGCCGACGTGGCCTGCGTGGTGCTCGCCGAGGGCGCGGCGCTCGACGACGACGCCAAAAAGAAGGCGGAGCAAAACGACATCGCGGTGCTCTGGTCGGAGAAGCCGGTCTTCGACACCGCGCTGGACATCCACACCCGCATGGCCGGGGCCTAGCGGGAAGGGCGATTTTGGGAGAGGAGGCGAGCCGATGCGTCCGGTGTTCTACGACCTGCATATCCACTCCTGCCTCTCCCCCTGCGGGGACATGGACATGACCCCCAACAACATCCTCAACATGGCGCTCCTGAAGGAGCTCGACCTCATCGCGCTGACCGACCACAACTCCTGCAAAAACTGCCCGGCGCTCATGCGCGCCGCCGAGGGGTCGGGCCTTGCGGTGCTGCCGGGCATGGAGCTGACGACCGCCGAAGAGGTGCACGTCGTCTGCCTCTTCCCCGCGCTGGAGAACGCGATGGATTTCGACGGGTATGTGCACGGCTGCCTGCCCGACATCGATAACGTCCCCGAGATCTTCGGCGCGCAGCAGATCCTCGACCGGCGGGACGAACCCGCCGGCATCGAGCAAAAGCTGCTCATCAACGCGACGACGATCGAAATCTCCGACCTGCCCGCGCTCGTCAAGGGGTACGGCGGGTTCTGCTACCCCGCGCACATCGACCGCGCGAGCAACAGCGTGCTCTCCAACCTCGGGTTCATCCCGCCCGAATGCGCCTTCCGCACCCTCGAGGTCGCGGACCCGGAGGCATTCTTCGCGGACGGGAGGAATCAGGCGTACAAAGAGGGGTACGCTATCGTTACGAGCTCGGACGCGCACTACCTCGAAAACATCTCCGAGCGGGAACACTGCATCCACCTCGACACGGTGGATTTTGAAGGGCTGGCGAAGCGCCTCGCATGAAAATGAAAAAAATCGAATGGATCATCCTCGCGGCGGTGGTCGCCGTGTGCGCCGGACTGGCGCTTTTCTTTTATTGGCCGCGCTCGGGCGACACGGTGGCGGTCGTCTCGGTGGACGGAACCGCGCTCTACCGCATCGACCTCAGCAGGACCGCGCGGCCCTACACCTTCCGCATCGAGGAGGAGACGGGCAGGCCCGTCTCCTTTGAGGTCGCGGACGGGCGGGTGCGCTTTGTCGAGGTCACCTGCCCCGACCACATCTGCGAGCGCACCGGCTGGTGCGGCGCGCCGGGCGAGCGGGCGGTCTGTATGCCCAACCGCACCGCCCTCGTCTGCTATGCGCGCGGGGAGCTGCCGCCCGACGGCGGGGTCCGGTGGATCACCGAATCGGACCACCCCTAGACGACGCGCCTCCCGGACGGGACGGCTGACGGAGCGCGCGGCGGGAACGCGGGCCGGGCGGAAAACCGCGCGGCTTCGCCGCACGCGCGAAGGCAGGGCCTTCGCGGACGCCCCGCCGGGGCGTCGTTTTCCGCCGCCCGGCCTTTTTCGCCGCGCTCAAAATTTGACGTTTGAACCGGCCGTCGGGCGGGAAAGCTAGAGGTAAGCGGTTCCCCCGAGCGCCCCTCCCCGCCGCACGGCCCGCGCCTGTGGTTTCTCCGAGCGCCCCGCCTGCGCCAAACGTTTTCGGAGGGGGTCGGGGGGGCCCCTTTTTCAAAAGGGTCCCCCCGGTTGAAAAAAGGGACAAACTGTGATAGACTTTCCATAGGGGCGGGGACTGCCCGCCGGGACGACTGTCAAAGAAGGAGGCATTGCCATGGACGCGGTGCAAAGGGTGATCGACTGGGGGATGGAGCGGTTCCGGGGCTTTTCGGTCCGGGACGTTGCGATCTTCAAGACCTGCCTGCTGTCGATCGGCGCGCTGCTCGGGGTCTACTTTATAAAGCCCCTGAAGAAGCTCGCGCCGGTTTTGTGGGTCGTGGCCGTCGCTTCCTATGCCTATTTGATCTGGAGGATGTTCTTTGCCGATGAACAACAGTGACCCTGACCGCAAGATCATCGATTTCGATAAGATTAAACGCCGGGAGCAGAACCGCCACCGGGCGCGCCGCCGCGCGGGCTGGATCACCGCCGCGGTGATCGCGGGGGCGGTGCTGATCGTTGGCGTTTTTCTGTTTATCCAGTTCCGCGAGGCGGTGGAGGACAAGGGCTTCTGGCAGAACTTCAACTCCGCCGCAGTCGCCGCGCTTTGATTTCCGACGGAAAGAATGGACCGCAGATGAAGAAAAACAGACTGTATACCCTGCTCGCGCTGCTTGTGATCCTCTTCTGGGGGACGACCTTCGTGTCGACCAAAATTTTGCTGACGCGGCTCTCCCCCGTGCAGATCATGCTGCTGCGCTACCTGATCGCCTATGCGGCGCTGCTCGTCATCCATCCGAAATTTCACCGCCCGGAGGGGCTGCGTCAGGAGCTGTGCTGCATCGCCGCGGCGCTCTGCGGCAGCACCCTCTATTTTCTGGCGGAAAACACCGCGCTCTCCTATACGCAGGCATCCAACGTGAGTCTGCTCATTTCGGCCGCGCCCATCCTCACGTCGGTCGTGGCGCACCTCTTCACGCGGGACGAGCGCCTCACCCGCCACGCGTTCTACGGCTTCTTCCTCGCGATGGCGGGCATTTTTCTCGTCGTCTTCAACGGGCGCTTCGTTCTGAAGCTCTCCCCGGCGGGCGACCTGCTCGCCCTGGCGGCCGCCCTCTCGTGGGCGTTTTACACGGTCATCCTGCGCAAGATCGACAGCCGCTACCAGCCGGTCTACATCACCCGGCGCATCTTCTTCTATTCGATCGTCACCATGCTGCCCTGTCTGCTCTTTGACAGCACGCCCTTCGACCCGGCGGTGCTGCGCCTGCCCGAGGTGTGGGGGAACCTGCTCTTCCTCGGGGTGGTGGCCTCCTCCCTCTGCTACGTGCTCTGGTACCATGTGGTCGGGCGGCTCGGCGCGGTGCGCGCCAACAACTTTGTCTATCTCAACCCGCTCGTCACGATGCTCGCGTCGATCGTCGTGCTCCACGAGCGGATCACCCTGCTGATGCTGGCCGGCGCGGTGCTCATCCTGATGGGCGTCATGATCGCCGAGGGGACCTTCCCGCACAGGAACCAGCCCCAGCCCGCCAATACGCCGTAAGGAGGGCGCGCTTTGGACAAACAGAAGATCAGGGGCTACTGTATCGTCTCGGCGTTTACCGTGGTCCTCTACCTCGCGCTGAGCAATATGGACCGCCTGACGGGGGCGCTGCGTGTCGCGGGCGGCCTGCTGGCCCCCTTTTTTGTCGGCGTGGCCATCGCCTTCATCCTCAACAATGTGATGGTCCTCTTTGAAAAGAAGGTATTTTACCGGCTCGCGGAGGGGAGGAACCCCCGCTCCGCCCGGATGGTGCGGCCGCTTTCGCTCGTGTCCACCTACCTGGTCACCTTCGCCGCGTTCGGCGTGCTGCTGTGGGTCGTCGTGCCGCAGCTGGCGGCGAGCGTCGTCACGCTCGGCAACAACATCCCCGCCTACCTGGAATCCCTCCGGGTGCTCGGAAACCGGCTGCAGGGGGAGCTCACCCTGCCCGCCGAGGCGCTCGAGCAGATCGCCGCCTGGTTCTCCCAGGCGGCGGACGTGCTGCTCAACTTCCTCGTCGACTTTGTCCCGCGGATGCTCGGGTACGTCGTCTCGTTTGGCGGCGGCATCGTCACCTTCGTCATCGGGATCATCGTTTCCATCCACCTGCTGATGAGCAAGGAAAAGCTCCTCTCCCAGGTCGGCCGCCTCGGGCGCGCCTTCCTGCCCGAGCGGGCCGCCGGATGGCTGGGCGGCGCGGCGCGGGTCTCGGTCGAGACGTTCGGCAACTATGTCTCCGGCCAGCTGCTGGACGCGATGATCGTCGGGATCGTGAGCGTGATCGGCCTTTCGATCTTCCGCTTCCCCTACGCGATGCTGATCGGCGTCGTCATGGGCGTCACCAACATCATCCCCTTCTTCGGGCCGTTTATCGGCGCGGTTCCGGGAGTCTTCCTCCTGCTCATGATCGACCCCCTGCGCGCCCTGTGGTACATCCTCTTCGTGGTCGTCGTCCAGCAGGTCGACGGCAACATCATCGCCCCCAAGGTGATCGGCGGCTCGGTCGGGCTGCCGCCGCTGTGGGTGCTCTTCGCCGTGACGATCGGCGGCGGGCTCTTCGGGGTGGCGGGCATGATCCTCGGGACGCCCGTCTTCGCGATCATCTATATCCTGCTCGGGCGCGCCACCCGCGCCCGGGAGGCGCGGCGAAACGCCGGCGGATAACCGACGCTTCCAAAGGGGCCGGGACGCATTGCGTCCCGGCCTCTTTTTGAATCAGAAATAAATAAAATCAAAATAAAACTTAATAATATTAATATTTATATTGATATTATCAAAAAATAGGTTATAATAACATCAAAAGGAGGGATACCATGGCAGGAAGCATACCGACAAAGTGCCCGGCCTGCGGGCAGGAGATGCGCGTCTGCCTGCTGCGCTGCCCGGCCTGCAATACCGAGGTCGCGGGGGATTTCCCGCTCGGGCGGTTCGCGCGGCTGACGGAGGAGCAGCTCCGTTTTCTCGAGACGTTCATCCGCTGCCGGGGGAGCCTCAAGGACGTCGGGACGCGGGTGGGCGTCTCCTATCCCACCGCGCGCAACCGCCTGGACGAATTGATCCGGGCGCTGGGCCTTTCCGAGGAAGCAGACACCGAATCCGCCCGCAGGCTGGAGATCCTGAGCCGGCTCAAGGAGGGCGGGATCACCGCCGAAGAGGCGTTAAACCTGTTGCAGGGAGGAACAAACCATGAATGAAGAACGCAGAATGATTTTAGAGATGCTCCAGGAGGGCGCGATTTCGGTCGAGGAGGCGGAACGCCTGATGGAGGCGCTGCCCGCCGAGGAGTCCCGCCAGCTGACGACCGCCGCGCCCGCCCGCGCGGGCGTGTCCCCCAAGCGGGTGGTCGTGCTCGTGACCGAGAACGGCAAGCAGAAGGTCAACGTGCGCGTCCCCTTCTCGCTCGTGCGGGTCGGGCTCAAGATGGGCAAATCGATCGGCGCGATCAGCCTCAAAAGCGCCAAGGACGACCCGCAGGCGCAGCAGGCGCTTGACATCCTCAACAACATCGACGTCGACGAGCTGCTCGCCAGCATCGACGACGGCGAGATCACCCTGCCCTACGCGATCGTCGACGTGGACGACGAGGATTCGGGCGACCAGGTGCGCGTGGTGCTCGAATAGGCGAAGACGGACGGCACGGATAAACCGGGCGCCGGACCCCCGCGGGGGTCCGGCGCCCGGTTTCATTTCCGCGGCCCCATGGGCCCCGGGGATGGAAAGATACGCCGCGCAATGGCGCGCTTTTCAGGAAATCCGCGCGAGGCGGGCGCTCAGGCGCGGAGCGTGGCCGCGATCAGGCTTTTGTGGTCGCCCTTGGCCAGCTCCTTCACCTTCTCCAGGTCGAGCCCCATGGCGGCGGTGATGCGCTCGCCGTAAGCGGGGTCCGCCCAGTAGCAGTGGACGGCGTGACGGTATTTGACGTTCTCGGTGACCGGCTCGATGTTGCGCGCGGTGTTTTCGATGAGCAGCGCGCGCTTATCCTCCGTCATCACCCTCCACAGGTCGCCGCCCGCCCGGAAGCAGTCGTCGGTGGGGTCGTCCTGCGGGTCGTAGGCGTACATCGCGCCCGAAAGATCGAGCGGCGGCTCCATCACATCCGGCTGGGCCGCCCATTCGCCCTGGCTGTTGGGGGAGTAGGCGGGCGCAGCGCCGTAGTTGCCGTCGGTGCGCATGAACCCGTCCCGGTGGTAGTCGTGGACCTCCACCTTGGGCCGGTTCACCGGGATCTGGTTGTAGTTCACCCCGAGGCGGTAGCGCTGTGCGTCTCCGTAGACGAAAAGCCTGCCCTGGAGGAACTTGTCCGGCGAAAAGCCGATGCCGGGCACCACGTGCGCGGGGGTGAAGGCGGCCTGCTCCACCTCGGCGAAGTAGTTTTCCGGGTTGCGGTTGAGCTCAAGCACGCCCACCTCGTGGAGGGGATATTCGGCATGCCGCCAGATCTTCGTGATGTCGAAGGGGTTCTCGTAGTGCTTGAGGGCCTGCTCCTCGGTCATGATCTGCACGTACATCGTCCAGCGCGGATAGTCGCCCTTCTCGATCGACTCAAAGAGGTCGCGGCCGTGGCTCTCGCGGTCCTTGGCCACCAGCGCCTCCGCCTCCGCGTCGGTCAGGTTTTTGATGCCCTGCTGGGTCTTGAAGTGGAATTTGCACCACACCCGCTCGTTCTTCGCGTTGTAGAGGGAGAAGGTGTGCTCCCCGAAGAAGTGCATATGCCGGAAGGTCGCGGGGATGCCCCGGTCCGACATGACGACGGTGGTCTGGTGGAAGGTCTCGGGCAGCAGCGTCCAGAAGTCCCAGTTGTTCTGGGCGGAGCGCAGGCCGGTGCGGGGATCGCGCTTGACTGCGCGGTTGAGGTCGGGAAAGTTGTGAACGTCCCGGAGGAAGAAGGTGGGGGTGTTGTTTCCGACCAGGTCCCAGTTGCCCTCTTCGGTGTAGAATTTGACCGCCACGCCGCGGATATCCCGTTCGGCGTCCGCCGCGCCGCGCTCGCCGGCCACGGTGGAAAACCGGATGAAGAGGTCGGTCTTGGCGCCCGGCTGGAGGACCTTCGCCCGCGTCCATTGGGAGATGTCGTGGGTGACGGTGAGATTGCCGTAGGCGCCCCAGCCCTTGGCGTGCATCCGCCGCTCGGGGATGACCTCCCGGTCGAAATGGGCCAGCTTTTCCAGCAGCCACACATCCTGTAACATTACAGGCCCGCGGGGTCCCGCCGTCAGGGAGTGTTCGTTCTCCGCAACGGGAGCGCCCACCTCGTTGGTCAGCTTTTTATTCTCCATAATATGCACTCCTTCCTTAAATTGATATCGGTTACTATTCCTATGATTTCATCTTATCACAGTTTCTCCCGGGAAACAAGGAAAATTTCTCCTGGCGCAAAAAAAGTCGCTTTTGCGGCCCGGACCGCTCAGAAGGGGCGCGCCCCATAGACGTTGCCCGCCCTGCGGACGAGCTCCTCCATCAGGGCCTCCATCCTGGGGACCGCGGGGTGCGATTGCAGCCCGTACTCCGCCGTCAGCCTCCCCAGCCGCGGGAAGGCGAGCCAGGTGCTGCCGGCCTCGTCCTCCCACACGGAGATGCGCAGCGGGAGCTCGAGGGAGACGCTCTGGTCGGCCTGCATCAGCGCGGTACCCACGCTGGGGGAGCCAAAGACCAGCACGGTGGTGGGGCGCAGCTCCAATCCCGCCTCGCGGGCGTTCTGCGCGTGGTCGTACTTGGCGAAGAGGGGCACGCCCTTTTCCCGAAGCGCCTCCTCCAGCCGGGACACGGTGTCCGCGGCGGGGAGCTGCCCCTCCAGCAGGAAGAGCTTGTTGTCGTCGTAATTGGTGGAGAGCAGGTCCCCGAAGGCGCCGGCGATCCGCCTGCCCAGGTTGGTAAAATCCACCCCTTCCCGGTTGGCCATCAGGGTCACGCAGACCAGCTCCTCCGAGTGGGTGAACCGGCTGAGGAAGGAGGAGAACCCGGGCGCCGAACCCTTGATGTCCATCAGGCCGCGGTGCTTGTAGAACTGCCAGCCCGCCACCGCCGGGACCTCGCGGCCGTCGGGCAGCTTCCAGGGGGCGTAGACCAGCGCCCGGTTCTCCGGCTTGTGGATCAAAACGGAGCCCGCGAGGCCGATGTCCCAGAAGGAGATGTCCTGCGCGGAGGCCCAGATGTCCGAAAAGCCCCGCAGCGCGGAGGAATCCTGACGGCGGACGGCGGCGCCTTCGCCGTCGTAGCTGGCGGCGGGCTCGGTCGGGTCGATGTAGAGCCGGTCGGCCTTGAAAAGCTGGTGGACGTTGTCCGTCCGGCCCACGTCCTCATGCGGGAACCCGTCCAGGTCCTCGGCGAACCCGGTGCGGCGCAGCCCCAGGAAATCGATCTGCCGTTTCGTGACAAAGTCGTGGTAGCTCATGCCGCTGATCCGCTCCACCATCTCGGTGAGGAGGAGGAAGTTGGTCGCGCTCTGCTCCACCCGGGTGCCGGGCCGGAAGGAGAGCGGCCGGCCGGCGACCAGCGCGACCAGCTCGGAAAAGCTCCACCTGCGGTAGGGGCAGAAGCCCTCGGCCCCCCGGATGTCCGGCAGGCCGGCGGCGTGGCGCAGGAGCTGCCTGGCGGTGACGTTCCGCCACGTTTCCGGCAGGTCGGGCAGGTAGTTTCCGGCGGGCGCGTCGAGGTCGAGCGCGCCGTCCTCGAAGAGCTGCATCACCGCCACGGCGGCGAACGCCTGGGAGATGGGGCCGGCGGGCCACATCGTGTTGGCGGAGGCAAGGCGGCGCTGCTTTTCGTCGGAGAGCCCGTAGCCCACCACCCGGGGGATGTAGGGCGCCTGGACGATGGCGAGCGTCAGGCCCGGGATGCCCTGCTCCTCCATAAAGCGCCAAACCATCTCGTCCACGGTCCGGCCCAGGTAAGACGTGTTGGCGCTGCCGCGCATCTTCATGGTCTCATGTTCGCGTGTATTCATCTGGTACCTGCCTTTCTGTTCTGCGCGGGATTGCCGTGCGGTCGTAATGTTCTTTCTGTAACTATTTTAGTTACACTTACCTTTTTTAGAATAGCAGGCCCGAAGGCGTTTGTCAAGGAATCCGCGAAAAAAATCTGCGGAGGACGAAAACGCGGCCCGGAGACTGCCTCCGGACCGCATTTTTTCATCATCTAAGCCGCCTGGCCGGGCGGGGCGCATTTCCGGCGGCCCCGGGCGGGGACCCGGCGGGCCAGCTTCCCCGCGCAGTGGGCCGCGAAGGCCCAGAGGCAGGCCATGGACAGGTAATCGGCAAAAAAGGAGAGGGGGGACTGCGCGTGATCGAAGAACACGAACCGGGCCTCCAGCAGCATATAGGAGAGCAGCCCGTGCCGGGCGAAGGCGGCCGCGCTGTACAGCGTGGTCAGCGCCGCCCCCAGGCGGGCAACCAGGCGGAGCGGCCCTTCTGAAACGCGGGCGGGGAGCATCCGCCGAGCCATGCCCAGCACAAGGTCCCAATGCAGCCCCACGTGCAGCGACATCAGGACAAAGCCCCAGTAGGCCCCCAGCAGGTGCAGCATTCTTGCGGGGGCGGCGTACCCGGCGATCCCGAGAAAACGAAACGCGTACCGGGAGAGCAATACGCCGCTCGCCAGCTGGACGAGCATCGAGAGCAGGACCAGCAGGTTGACCGCCGTCTGCAAAACGCGCAAGGAGGTGTACCGCCCCCTGCGCAGGCCCGCGTACCATCTCCGGTTGAGCAGGCTGTGAAGGAGGAACAGCAGGAACATGCCCGCCCCGATCCACTCGTGTGCGGCCCGCCCGGTCAGATGGAAGGCCATCAACGGGAACAGGAGGGCCGTCATCAGGAGGTCGACGGCCATTTTGATCATTTGGCGCGGCTTCAAGGGCGTCCCTCCCCCCGGTGACCGGCCGTTACGCCAGCCCACCGTACTGGGCGTCGTCCACCGGCTCCAGCCATTCGTTTTCCGTTTGCTCCCCGGGGACCTCCACCGCGAGGTGCGAAAACCAGCTGTCCTTCGCCGCGCCGTGCCAGTGCTTGACCCCGGCGGGGATGTTCACCACATCGCCCGCGCGGAGCTCCCGGGCGGGCCTTCCCCACTCCTGGTACCAGCCGCGCCCGCCGGTGCAGAGCAGGATCTGCCCGCCCCCCGCCTTTGCCCGGTGGATATGCCAGTTGTTGCGGCAGCCCGGCTCAAAGGTGACGTTGGCGATCCCCACCCCCTCGGTGGAGAGCATGCGGAGATAGGACTTCCCGGTGAAATACCGGGCGTAGGCGTCGTTTTCCTCCCCCAGCGGGAAGATCGCGCCGCTGCTGAAATCATTCATACGGAAGACTCCTTTGCAGATCTGTTTTCAGCCCGTGGAGCGTGCTCCATGACGGGCGTTTTCCCGGCCCGGCCGGGCCCTTCAGTCCTTCCAGACCTCCTTCGCCATCCGGAAGGCGGCCCAGGCCCTCGGCCACCCGCAGTAGAAGGCGAGATGGGTGAGCGCCTCGGCGATTTCCGCTCTGGTGATCCCATTTTTCTTCGCCGCGTCCAGATGGTATGCAAACGAAGAATCGATTGTCCCGCCCGCCATCAGCGCCGTCACGGTGATGAGGCTGCGGTCGCGCGGGGAAAGTTGCTCCTCCCGCGCCCACACCTCGCCGAACAGTACGTCGTCGTTGAGCGCGGCGAATTGGGGGGCGAAATCGCCCAGGGCGTCCCGGCCCGCTGTCTGTTTCATAACCGGCCTCCTTATCAAATCAGGGTTTTATCGTGCCTTTTCAGGCCAGTCCGAGCCCGTCCAGCCATTCGGCCACGGCGGCGCCGGGGTCCGCGGCGGCGGAGCTGCCGAGGGAGAGCCCCTCCGCGACGCTGGCGTCCGGTTCCATCGACTGGATGGCGCCGATCGTCCCGGAGAACCCGCTTCCGCCGCTGGTGACAAAGGGCGCGACGGTCTTTCCGGAGAGGTCGTAGCCGTCGAGGAAGGTATAGAGGATCATCGGCATGTCTCCCCACCAGTTGGGATAGCCGAGGTAGATCACATCGTACCCGCTGAGGTCGACGCTGCCGGAGATGGCGGGACGCGCGCCGGCGCGCTGTTCCTCCTGCGCGACGTCGAGCAGGGCGTTATAATCGTCGGTGTAGGGGGTCAGAGGGACCAGCTCGAACAGGTCTGCGCCGGTTTGGGACTGGATTTCGTTGGCCACCGATTCGGTGTTCCCCGACCAGGAAAAGTAGACCACCAGGGATTTCATCCTTTCATCCTCCTTGTTTTCTTCCGCCGCAGCGGTGCTTTCAGATGTTTCCTCCCCGCCCTGCGGGCCCTCCGCCGCGCCCGGGGCCCCGCTTTCCGCCGCGACGGACTCGGGGCCGGAAGGCTCCGAGGGGGCGGCGGGCGCTTCGGCCTGCGGCTGGGAGAGGGCCGCCGGGTCCTCCCCGGCGGCCGCTCCGCCCCCACAGGCGGCGAGGGCGAAGGTCATGGTACAGGCCGCCAGGACGGCAAACCATTTTTTCATGTTGCATGACTCCTTTCTGAATCCCGGGCATCCGGTCAGACCGGCTGCCCGGCGCTATCCGTGTTGTTTTGCTGCCTGCTGGATCTTGTAGCGCAGGTAGTCCAGCCGGTCGAGCTGCTTTTGCTTAAAGTGGAGCTCGTCCATGGCGCAGTCGCGGAGCCGGTTGAGCATCCGCATCCGCTCCTGCTCGGTGTCCCGGCCGGAGAGCAGCAGCCGCATGTAGGTCTCCACCTCCCCGTTGCTGAAGCCCACGTCGTGCAGCGTCATGATCATGCTCAGCCGTTCGAGGTCCCGGCTGTCATATTGCCAGGCGCCCATGACCCTTTTGACCTCGCCGCACAGTCCCCAGCTTTCGTATTCCCGCAGCACCTCAATCGGGATGCGGTAGCGTTCGCTCGCTTCGTTGATCGTCATCCTGCCACCTCTTCACAGCGCTCATTCAAAAAAGAAAGGCGCTCCCTTTCGGGAACACCTTCATTGTAATTGCCCACGCGTGAAATGTCTAATACTTATCTTTTATCGCTAGAAATGCTGGAAAGGTATTGCCGGGCGTAGTCGATGAATGCGGCCGTCGCGGGCGCGAACACCTGGTCCTTTTTCCACGCCAGCACCGTGTTGGTTTCCAGCGCGGGGGCGAGGGGGATGAAACGGAGGTTTTGATAGGTGCAGTTGAGCCGAATGCATAGGACGACGCCCATGCCGCTCTCCGCCAGCATCGCCTCGTTATACAGCAGGTTCCCGGTCGCCACGATGTTGATCCGGTCGTAGAGCGGCCCAAACCATTTCCCGAAGGTGCTCTGGACAAAATCCCCCGCCGACGTGATCAGCGGCACGCCCGCCAGGTCCTCCGGGCGGACCGCTTCCCGCTCCGCCAGTTCGGAGCCCGTCCGCACCAATACGCCCCAAATCTCGTTGAGCGGCATGGGGACAAAGTCGTATTTGCGGATATCGACCGGCTCGGTCATCACGCCCAGGTCCAGCAGGCCCCGCTCGATCGAGTCGCGGATGTTGTCGGCGTTGCCGCTGTAAATCTGGTACCGGACGAGCGGGTGCTCCTGCCGGAAGGAACCCATCATGCGGGAAAAGACGCTGGTGCTGAGGAATTCCCCGCTGCCGATGGCGATCTCGCCGGCGAGCTCCTCCGCCTTGTGCCGGAAGTCCCTTTTCGTCTTGTCCGCCAGGGCGACCAGTTCCTGCGCCCTGCGCTTGAGCAGCATGCCGGCCTCCGTCAGGATGATGTTGTGGTTGCTCCGGACAAAGAGCTTGACCCCGAGCTCCTCCTCCAGCTGCATGATCTGGCGGGACAGGGTGGGCTGTGTCACATGGAGCATCTGCGCGGCCCTGGTGATGTTTTCCTCCCGGGCGATGGCCAGGAAGTAGTTCAAAACGCGAAGTTCCACCGCTCTCACCTCCTGCCCCCATGATAGCATACTTTGAAAGCGCCTCCAAGGGGGCGGGGAGGGGAAAACGGGAAGCGCCGACGCTGCAATAACGGCTCGGCGGTAAAAACAGGGGGGATTCCTCATGCGGCGGTACGGGCGGGCTTTACCCGCCGGCGTCTGTGTGATATGATGATTTTACAAATTCTGTATCATCGCCGTGAAAAGGGGTGAGCGGTCAAATGGAAAGAACCGAGCTGTTGCGCTATTTGGATTTCGCCCGCGAACATGGCGGTCTGCTCGCGGTAACCGGGACCTCCGGACGGGTCTCCAAAATCCATGTGGACGGTTATCAGGGCGGAAAGCTGCGGGGAAGGTTTGCCGGTTCCGGCCGGGAGATGTCCTACCGGTTTGAAAATATCCGCTCCTGTCATTTTGCATCCCCGCAGGAACAGCGGCGGTTCGAGGAGTACCGGACCTGCCTTGACGCGTATGGCGCCGGGATGGAAGAGGTCGAGCGTCTTTTCACGCACTATCAGGAGTATTATAAACAGATTGTCTCGCAACGGAAAGAACAGCCGCACGAGGAGGCGTCTGGAGAACCCAAAACGGATCTGAAAAAACTGGCGGCGGACCGGCTGGAGACCATTTTTCATCAGGCCTACCTCCAGCCGGAGAGCCTGCTGACGCATTACCTCCTTGCAACGTCCGCGGACCCGCCTGAAACGGCAAAGGAGCAGCCGATCCTATTGCTCAGCCGTTCCAACTTTTCGCAGAAGCAGGCGATCGAGAAGGCGCTGTCCGAACGGATCTCCGTCATTGAAGGGCCCCCGGGGACCGGCAAGACGACGACGATTCTGAGCATCCTGGCGAATCTGGTAATCAGCGGAAAGCGCGTCGTCGTTGTTTCAAAAAACAACTCCGCGATCGAAAACATCAAGGAGGAGCTGGACGGCCTGCGATTGCCCCCCTTCTATCTCCGCTTGGGGAACCAGCAGATCATGCGGGAGCTGGATCACACCCTCAGGTCGGGCGTGCAGGAAACGCTTGACGGCGCGTTGGGAATCCCGGAGCGCGCGCCCGACGAAGAAACGCTGCATTCGCTTTATAAGCGGCTGAAGGCGATGGAAGCGGACATCAACCGTCTGGTTGAAATGAAAAACAGGCTGCAGGAAGATGAGAATGCGCTGCGGCATATGGAAAAACGGAGAGAGGCGTTCCGGGAGGAGCCCGTATTTCGAAACATCGACAGGTTTCAGAACCGCGGCCTTGAAAGCATGCGCCGCGAGATCGACCGCATCGCCCACGCCCTGCAAAGGCTGGACTATACCGGCCGCTATTCCATTTGGGACCGCATCAAAAACAGCTTTATCTGGAGGCTGGATGTCGACAGCTTCAAATCCGAGGGACTATTGCTGCAATTCCGGCTGGAATCCATTTACTTGCAGCGTGAGATCGAGCAGCTGTCCGCGGAGTTGGAGCGTGCCGGGCTCCGGGAGAAGCAGCGCGAGCTGGCCGAGCTGTACGACCGCCGTTATATCAACGTCTCCACACAGGCGCTGGCGCAGTTTTTGCGGGCGTTTTACACAGATCCCGAACGGCGGAAGGCGGCGGAGGTGATGCAGCGCCAGGAAGGGAACCTGTATAGAGGCTGCAAGCAGGCAGTCCGGGCGTTCTATCCGGTGATATTGACCACGGCGGACGCCCTTGTTTACAATTTCAGCGATATGCTGAAGGGCGCGGACAAAATTGACTGCGTCATCATGGACGAGGCGTCGCAATGCGATTTGATCACCGGGCTTCCCGTTCTCCATCTGGCGGAGCGCTGCATCATTGTCGGGGACCAGAAGCAGTTGAGCGCGATCACCGACGGGGCCTCCGGCGCCCTGCCGGCCGTGAAAGAACCGTATGACTACTTCCGGGAGAACCTTTTGAGCTCCGTGCAAAAGGTTTGGTCCCTGGAGCCGACCCTCCTGCGGGAGCACTACCGGTGCGACTATATGATCATCAACTACTGCAACAAACTTTACTACAACGGGGAACTGATCATCTATACCGAGGCCCATCAGAACGCGATGCAGATGGTGACGGTGGACCAGGGCAAGTATGCGCAGCCGGACAGATCGGGAAGTTCTTTCTGCAATGAAAGGGAGATCCGGGCAATTGAAGAATTGACCGGCCCGGCGCTGGAAAAGACGTATGTTATAACGCCGTTCAAGGCGCAGGGCGAACATTTGAGAAGCCACTTCCACTGCGGGAAGGACGTGTGCGGTACGATCCACACCTTCCAGGGAAGGGGGCAGGATACCGTATTCTTTTCCACTGTGCTCAACGATCTGCCCTTTGCCAACAACCACCTGTCCGGAGAGCACTGCCTGTTCAAGAAAGAACTGCTCAATGTCGCCGTTTCACGGGCGAAAAAGCGGTTCGTCATGGTGGCGGACGCGCCTTTCCTGCACCGCAAAAGCGAGGAAATGCGCGATCTGATCGATTATATCAACAGCTACGGGCAAAGAATCCCGGACAAGACGGTCTGCCTGTTTGACGGTTTGTACCGAAAGATGCGCGCCTACACGCCGCACGACAATTTAGACAACATTTTTGAGGAAACCGTCTACCGGCATATCGATACATATATCAGCAGACATCCTCAGATGTACTGCCGGGTGAAGCTCCCCCTGGCAAACCTGATAACCGATCAGGCATATTTGGATCAGGACCCCGCCATGCGTGCTTTTGTCCTGCACCACAACACGCACGTGGATTTCACCCTTTGCAACGCGATCGATAATCCCATCCTGGCCATAGAGCTGGACGGGCGCTTCCACAATACCCCCGAGCAGAGAACGAGGGATGAGAAAAAGGATGCGGCGATCCAGCATATGCGGATCCCGCTCTGGCGCTTGTCCTCAAAGGCCGCGTTGACCGCGGGCGAGTTTGAGCGGCAGATCGATACCCTGCTGAATCAAAGCGTTCTTACCTGAGGAATTTTTATCCGGGCGGCCGGTCGTGCGGGAGCCCCGGGGACCGGCTTTGCGGGCCGGTCTCCGGGGCTCCTGTTCTGTCCGCCGGCACCACCTATAAGGCGTTGCGGAGCGTCTGCAAAAACTTCTCCGCGGCCTTGGAAAGCACCTGATACCGTTTCCAGATGATGGACGCCCCGGACTCCAGCCCGGGGCTGAGCGGACGAAAGCAGAGACCGCTTTCCCCCGATGTATTGATCAGCTTATCCAGGCAAAGCGCGTACCCCAGCCCCTCGTCCACCAGGAGGGAGGCGTTGAAGACGAGGTTGTAGGTTGCCGCCACGTTCCATTCGGCGATATCCCGCTTCATCCAGCCGGTGAGCGGCCAGTCGTCGCTTTTCTGGCTGGAAATGATGAGCGGCTGATCCCACAGATCCTCCGGGACGACGGCCTCTTTGGCCGCGAGCGGGGCGTCCTTGCGCATCAGAACGCCCCACGTGTCCTTTGCGGGGAGCTTCAGGGACTGGTACTTTCCCGAATCGACGGCCCCAAAGACCAACCCGAAATCGATGAGGCCCTTGTCGAGCTGTTCCAGCACGTAAACGGCGTTGCCGCTGGAGATGTGGTAATGGATTTCCGGGCAGGTTTCCCGGAGGCTTCGCGCCGCCCGCGCGATCATCCGGACGATATCGGTTTCCCCGGTCCCGATGTGGATGTCCCCGGCCACCACCCCGTCCGAAAGCGACAGCTCGCTTTCGGTTTTTTTCACCAGGTCCAAAATCTCTTCCGCGCGTTTGCGCAGGATCATCCCCTCCTCGGTCAGGGTGATCCTGCGGGAGCCCGGCGTCCCCCGGATCATCAGCCGCTTTCCCAGCTCCTCCTCCAGATTCTTCAGCTGGATGGAAAGGGTCGGCTGCGAAAGGTGCAGCGACTCCGCCGCCGCGGAGATGCTCTGTTCCCTTGCCACCGCGAGAAAATACTGTAAGACTCTCAGCTCCATCACGCGCCCCCCTTATGCCACCAGTATAAAAGACATTTAAATAGTTTTCAACTATAGTTATATATTTAACATAAGTATTTGCTATCGTTTCTTCCCCGGCCTATAATGAAACCAGAACAGCCGCCGGAGGGAAGATGCAGATGACGACGGAACGCGACACGCCGCGGGAGGAATTGGTCCGGAACCTCATGGACGCCGGCTGCGGCCCGGACTTGATCGCAAGGTTTCTGGACTGCCTGAGGGAAGGCGGCAGGAAGGACCAGCTCAAGGTGCTTTCCGGGCACCGGGACGCGCTGCTCGACCGGATCCACCGGGACGAAAGGCGGATCGACTGCCTGGATTACCTGATTTACCGGATCGAACGAGACCTCATTTCAATACCGCCCGGATTGGGCAGGGAGGAACCGACATGAAACAGATCAGCAACCGGACCTTTGACCAGGAGCGGGCGCTCTACGGCAGCAGGGAGCTGCTCGTGAAGGACTGCGCCTTTGACGGCCCCGCCGACGGGGAGAGCGCGTTTAAGGAGTCTGCCGAAATCCGGGCGGAGCATTGCTTTTTCAACCTGCGTTACCCGTTCTGGCACGTCCGCGGGCTGCAAATAACGGACTCGGAGATGACCGGGCTCTGCCGCGCGGCGCTCTGGTATTCCGACAGCATCGAGATTTCCGGGACGAAGCTGCACGGGATCAAGGCCCTGCGGGAATGCAGCCGGGCCGTCCTGCGCGGCTGCGACATCGTCTCGCCCGAGTTCGGCTGGTCGGTCAGGGGCGTCCGGATGGAGGACGGCGCCGCCGAGGGCGAATACTTCATGATGCGCGCCGAGGACCTGTATTTATCCGGCGTGCGCTTCAAGGGAAAATACTCCTTCCAGTACGTGCAAAACGCCGTCCTGGAAAACTGCGTGCTCGATACGAAGGACGCCTTCTGGCACGCCCGGAATGTTACGGTAAAGGACAGCGTGGTCAAGGGCGAATACCTTGCGTGGTACTCGGACGGCCTCACCCTCATAAACTGCAAGATCATCGGGACCCAGCCGCTCTGCTACTGCAAAAACCTCAAGCTCGTCGACTGCGAGATGACCGGCACGGATCTCGCCTTCGAGAAATCCGATGTGGACGCCACGATCACCACGCCGGTCGCCAGCATCAAAAACCCGCGGTCCGGGCGCATCCTGGCGCCCGCCGTGGGGGAGATCATCCTGGACGACGAAGCGGCCAAGGGGCAGGTCGTGACAAAACGGCCGGCCGGCGGGGAGGCGCGGGCGTGCTGTGCGTAAAGGCCCCGGGGCCTTGAAACGAATTGGAACCTGCCCGGCGCGGCAAGCCCGCCGGGCCCGGAGAAAGGGGGCGTCCCGATTGAAGCGGGAATTTTCATTGATTTTGGCCCTGCTGCTCGCCTTGAATCTAGCGGCCTGCGGCGGGAACGCGGGGCAGGCGCCCGGGGTAGGCCTTTCCGATCCACCGTCCCACGCGGAGGCGGCCCCGGCCGCTTCCACGGGAGCGGATCTGCCGGAGGAGGACGCCGCTGCCCCAGCGGCGGAGCCGGACGGGCGCGCCCTGCGGGTCACGGTCGGCGGGCAGACCTTTTTGGCGCGGCTCTACGACAGCGGGGCCGCGCGGGCGCTGGCGGAACGCCTGCCTCTGACGCTCGAGATGAGCGAAATGAACGGGAACGAAAAATACTGCTATCTCGACGACGGCCTCTCCACCGATTCCCGGGTCCCCTCCCAAATCCGCGCGGGAGATCTGATACTGTACGGCGCCGACTGCCTGGTGCTGTTCTATGAGAGCTTCTCCACCACGTACCGCTATACGCCGCTCGGGCGGGTCGAGGACGCGCCGGGCCTTGCGGACGCACTCGGCAGCGGCGGCGTGGCGGTGTCCTTCGCGCTCGAAAGCGCGGCGGGCCCCGCGCCGGGGAAAGAGGAAGCCGACCGGACAAAGGAGGCGGAAACGATGCGGATAAGCGTAACGGCAAGCGGGAACACGGTGCTGTTTGAACTCAACGACAGCCGGGCGGCGAAAGCGCTCTATGCACAGCTCCCCCTGACGGCGGAGATCGAGGATTTCAGCACCAACGAGAAGGTCTTTTACCCGCCGGACAAGCTGGACACGGCGGAAACGCCCCTGGCGGACGCCGGGAAAGGTACGCTGGCATACTACGCGCCCTGGGGGGACGTGGTGATGTTCTACGATCGCTTCGGCAGCGGCGGCGGCCTTTATGCGCTGGGGCAGGCGGTCTCCGGGGAGGACCTGATCGAGACGTTTTCGGGGAGCGCCGAGATCGCGGCGGTGGAATAGGATGCGCGGCCATGGAGCGGATTTACTCCGGCGCGGGCAATAAAAGAAATCCGAACCCAATGGGTTCGGATTTCTTACTTTTGGTCGGAGTGGTGATACAGGAACAAACTACAGAACCGCATTATTAAAGGCTTTGTACGGTGGTCAAACAAGCATATTTACTCGAAAAGGTGTGCAGATTCTGCGCACCTTTTATTATTGGGTGCATAAAAGCCAAGCGGGTACAGGGATTCAGGCCTGATAGGTGGGTGTAGGCCCTCACGTTACTTTTTCAAAATAACTTTGGAGGCTCTCCCTTTTTTTCATAAACCTTTTGTACTTGCAATTCCCATTTTTTCAGTAGTTGATTCCATTCCACAGTTTTAAAATAATCAGAAGAAGAAGATAAATCAAATTCTGGCATGTATGTACCCAAAACCCCTTTTTCGAGTATCCCGTCAGCTACCACATCTTTCTCACGCAAAACGAGGACCGGTAAACCTATCTGGAATGCCATAGCAGGTTCGATTTGACAATATGGACTTGTTAACCATTTATCTTTTATTCGATCTGAAATACAGCCTATGTCACTATTCGCTTTATATTCACCACTCGTTATTAAGGTTCTTTTAAACGCAATTGTCATAAGCCCATTAGACTCTAGCATTAACCGTCTTATTGCTGTTAACGGAGCATCATAATCATAGTCAGAATCGCCCAAGGTCCTTGGTTCTAATCCCAGATCATTTAACGCTTGTTTAACTTTATCAATAAAAATCATTTGCACATTAAAATGAGGTTGCGGATAGCTCAAAAAAACAGATATTTTCAGAAAATACAACCCCCTTTTCTAATAATATATGTGCATTTATGTATTTTGATTTATCCATAATTCCAAGGAATCTTTTCTCTTTGCAATAACGGGAATATTCAAATTTGATATTTCACTACTTGTATTGTCTGTAATTTTTACAGCTACTACTGGCTTACCAGCACTAAGAGCATATTTTATTTCATCGATAGCCATGCCTGCATTATTAGCTGGCCGATTTGAACATACTACCACACTAGCGTACTTAATTTGCTTTTGGATTTGTGGGTCTACGTTGTACCTTTTGTCGATGCTATCAAATGGCGAACTCGCTGGTACGGAGTAGTCCCGCACATTATATTTTGTTCTGTCTAACAATGCGCTAATTTCACTGTAATCGTTGTTGTTCCAACGGTGTGGGATAAAAACATTAATCATTTGGATAATCTCCTAACTTTAATATATTTATTGACATTATAATTACTCAATTCATAAACACACATGCTCAACAAGCCAACTAATTGTAGGAACAAGAATAGCAATAGCAAACATACCAATAAATACAATGGGTAGCATTCTTTCAATATGTGTAAATCTCTTATATTTATTATCATCGCCAAGTAGCGCCCATTCATAGGCATATGGACAAACAGGCAATAATGTTTCTATCTCGTTTATGATTTGGTATTTTACACTGTTTATTTTCTTATAGCTACTTATAGAATTCAGCCAAAGAGCGCATACTACAATACCAATAGCAGAAAGAAGTATGCTTTTATAGTCTAATGAAAAAGAAATAATTGCGAATAACGCTGCATTAATTGATATAAATACATTGTTTGTGCTTATCCTTTTTTCACTATTGCTGTTTGCCATTTCTACGCATGTTTTCCACTGTTCTAACAAATGGTCATAATATTTTTCTCCATATTCTTCATGGACTAGGTTTTTTAATTGCATTGGGTCACCCCACTATATTTAGTTAAATATTTCCAACTTATTATAACATACTTTAGCGGTTTAAAAAACAATTCAGTCGAATTTTCTTTAAATATATCCCTTCTGCTCATATTTAGTCAATGGATTCTTACACAGTGGATTTGTGTACTGCGCTCCGGCGGGTACAGGGGCAAATCTAGCTCGATAACCGCTTTAGGCCCTCTCCCTGTTTCTAGCGTCCGAATGGACATAGCCGCCGCAAGGCGGTTCCCTTTTTGCCCTTGTTGCAGTTAGCTATTTGTTAATAACCAGCTTATTAGGCTGATAAGTGGAAACAGTCTGCTGGTTTCTACTCTTATTTAGGTCAGTTTACAAGAGACTACACGCAGACCGTGAAACGGGCTGCTAACAACAAACGGCGGTATGCTCCCGGAGAGGGCAGCATACCGCCTGTTTTGTTGTCTGGGGAATCCAAAGGGGCTTGCCCCTTGGCACACGACTTTGCGAAGCAAAGTGTAGTGTGTTATACGCTCTGTCGGCGTTGCCGTGAAAATGCCGTTGCCGCCGTGGAGGGCAACGGCATTTGAAGCGGCAGGAAAACAGGCTGTGCTTGCGGGGCGGGATGCCACAAGCGCAGGACTGTTTTCGCCAGCAGACAGGGCGTATATGAAGCCCCCGGCCCTCGCCCCCGCTTGGACATCGGGTCAAGTTAGCCCGATGTTGTGTATAGACACTCGGCAAAAATAGCAGAACGGACGGCAACCGTCAAGGCTGAAATGAACGGGCTTACGCCCGACCTTGACCGCCGCCGCCCGTCCCGCTGAATGGGTAGACAAGACGGACAATCCCATACTGTGCTTGTCCGCCATCAAAGCTATTTTGGAGTTGTCCGACCTCTCAGAATTGGAATGGGCGGGAAGCCATTTTAGGGCTTTCCCGCCTTGATTACCCATCAGCAAAGACGGGCGAGACTGTCAACGGCGGCGCTGTAAGCGCCGTTCATCTTGACCGTTGACTGGCTCGGCTGGCTTTGCTATCTCCCAGACGAGGAATTGTTGAAAGATGTTATAATGAAATCCAATATCTTTGTATTATTCCACTTTTACTTAAACCTACTGTATCAGAAATTTCGTTCTCCAACATCCCACCATTTTTAATAATCGTTCTTTGTGAAGCTACATTTCCTTTATCGCAGGTTAATAAAACCTTACTTTCTCCGAAGTCGCGACAAATGGGCAAAACCAGTTTTAGCATTTCAGACGCGTACCCTTTTTGCCTTTCTGATGGACGAATACTATATCCAATATTGCCCCCATAATTTTTAAGAAAATCCGATAATGGGTGACGAAAATCAATCATTCCGACAAGAAATTTGTCACTTTGTCTTACCGCTAAAAACACTTCTGATGGAACATATCCAGTTTTATACTTTTTTCTTAATCTTCCTTCAAAATCAATCCATTCATCAAATGAATAGACATCTTCAAGTCCTGCACAACCGTCAAAGCTATCCCCATTTTGTGACATTTCTTCTTTGTATGACATTACTTGTTCTGCATAAAGTTTACATGGCCTAACTAACATCAATCCACACATTACTTTTTACCTCGCAATTTCTCGATTGTCGCTCGCTATTTCCGTTTTCCCCGTTGCGGCACATAGCTTTTCGTCAACTCGGATTTTTGTACAATCCGGGTCAGCCATTGTTTTTCTTCCTCCGTCAGCTTGGTGTAGCGCAGTTTTGTCTGCTTACACAACACCATCAACAGGTGTTCCGCCCGACTGCCTTTGAAGTTCGCCACTTCCTCCAAATCCCGCTTGAGTTCGTCCACAATGGTATTCTCCGGGGCGCTGTCGCTCCTGCCCCTGTGTGCTTCCCGTATGTCCTCCATAATAGCGTCTATGTCGTGATGTACCCGGCTGCTGAAATAGTCGCCCTCCCGCACATGGGCGGCTTGCAGGACACCAGCGGTCTTGTCATGCTCCCCCGGCTGGTACTTCTCCATAATTTCGGCCCTCGCCACATCTACCCATGCGTTCAAGTTCTGTATCTGTGTTGCGGCGATACCCTCAACATAAATCTGTATATCGGCCAGCAGCTTGACAAAATCCGGGTGCGCCGCCAGTTCACAAAGCAAGGCGGTATCAATTCGCCCACTTTTCAGCAGGTCAATCATTTCATCACTCAAACGCAGGTCTGCAAGATCGGCGTTTGGGTGA
>NZ_JAPJQF010000013.1:24802-55836 GCF_030825285.1 Anaerotruncus massiliensis (ex Togo et al. 2026) | reverse complement strand
GAAGGGGCGGGGAGATCGCGAGGAGGCGCTCCTCCGCGAGCGTCCCCAGCGGGAGCAGGCCGCGCGGGTCGCGCAGCAGCGTCATGCTCTTGTCGCTGACCTCCTGCGCGAAGCGGGCGTGCTCCTCCTCGTGGGTGTGGTCGAGACCGAGCGGCAGCCCGCCGTCGAAGAGCCCGTATTTCTCCTTATAGAACAGGATGCGCCCCACCCGGTCGTCGAGCGTCTCGCGGGAGATCGTGCCGTTTTTGACGGCGGCGAGCACCTCGTTGTAGGCGGCGCGCTGGACCTGAAGGCCCGCCGCGCCGTCCCCGCCCGTGCCGGTCGTGAGGATGTCGGCCCCCGCGTTCACCGCCAGCACGCACGCGTTCCCGATGCCGTACTGCGACGTGACCGCGCCCATGCGCATCGAGTCGGTGAAGATGAGCCCCTCGAAGCCGTTGGACAGGCCCTCCCCCTCCCGCAGCATGCCGGTGAGCACCGCCTTGGAAAGGGTCGCGGGCCGCCCGTCCGGGTCGATCCGGGGGTAGAGGATGTGCGCGGCCATCACGCCCGCGACGCCCGCCTTGCCTGCGGTCAGGAAGGGGACCAGCTCGGCCGCCGCGAGTTCGTCGAGGGATTTCTGCGAGACGGGAAGGCCGTAGTGGGAGTCGACCGACGTGTCCCCGTGGCCGGGGTAATGCTTGGCGACCGCCAGCACCCCACGGCTCTGCAGCCCGAGCGCGTAGGCCGCGGCGGCGCCCGCCACCCGCTCGGGGTCGTCGCCGTAGGAGCGCACCCCGATGACGGGGTTCAGCGGGTTGGTGTTCACGTCCGCGACGGGCGCGAGGTTGCAGTTGATGCCGAGCGCCCGCAGCTCCTCCCCGACGAACTCCCCCTCGATCCTGAGGGCGTTCGCCTCGGGCACGGGGTCGAGGGCGGTGGGCTCCCCGCCCGACGCGGCGAAGGCCATTGCGCCGGGGTAGACGGTGGCGCCGTCGGTGACGCGGGTGACCTCCCCGCCCTCCTGGTCGACCGCGATGAGAGCGGGCGCTCCGGTCGCCTCGGTCACGGCGCGCTGAATGGAATCGGTCAGGGCGGAGATCTGCGCCCCGTTTTCACAGTTGTTGCCGAAGAGGATGACGTTCCCGATCTTCGCCTCGGTGAGAAAGGCGAGGGAGGCCGCGTCGAGGCCCGTCCCGGGGATCGAGACGAGGAAGAGCTGGCCGACCTTTTCCTCGTCGGTCATCCCCGCGAGCAGTTCCCGCGCCCGCTCCCCCTCCGGCGCGGGGGCGGGCGCGGCGGGCGGAATGGGGTCCGCGTCCTCCGGCGCGGAGGAGGCGGGCGCGGACTGCGCGGGCTCCCCGAGCGGCGCGGGAGCGGGCGCGCAGCCCGCGAGCGTCAGCGCGCAGAAAAGCGCGCACAGGGTCGGTTTATGAAGCATATTGAAACTTCCTCCAATGGATTTCTATGGTTGACAGCGGGTCTTTCTTATTCTATCATATTTAGATAGGGCCGCCAACCGGGGATTTGGACGCCGGTGGAATACGGATGTATTTTGCAGGTGGAATTTCTTCAAAGACGCGCCCAAATCCTTGTGAAATCTTCCGATGTCCCTGACCGATTTGTCAAAAAAAGCGGCATGTCTTTTGGGATTTAAAACAAATACCAAAAAATCAATTAAAATTTTATGAATAATCCTAAAAGAAATCGTGTTTGTCTTTTGAGGATTGGCGAAAAAGACTATGGATTTTACAGGGTATTTGCAATATACTTGAAAAAAGTAATCTGTTACTTTAAAGCGGTAGCGGCCGACACCGGACGCCGCCCCTTTACCAATTGAATTGGGAGGAAAGAAAATGAAAAAGTTACTGGCACTGACCTTAGCGGTCATGATGGTGCTCTCGCTGGCCGCCTGCGGCGGCAGCGACACCCCTGCGGCCCCGTCCGCCCCCACCGACGGAAGCGCCGAGGCCCCTGCCGCGGACGGCGCGCCCTCCGCTTCCGGCGACACGATCAAGGTCGGCCTGCTGGCCAACACCACCGGCGACAACGCCATGTACGGCAACGCGGTCAAGAACGGCGCGATGCTCTACTTCGATGAGGTCAACGCGGCCGGCGGCGTGAACGGCAAGCAGATCGAGGTTATCGCCCTCGACGAGAAGGGCGACGCCACCGAGGCTGTCACCGCCTTCAACCGCCTGCTCGACCAGGGCATCACCGCGCTGGTCGGCTCGGTCCTCACCGGCCCGACGATCGCCGTCGCCGACGAGACCTATCCGATCAACATGCCGCAGGTCACCGCCTCCGCGACCGCCGCGGGCGTCACGATGATCGACCCCGAGGACCCCGCGAGCGAGATCCGCACCAACATCTTCCGCTCCTGCTTCATCGACCCGTTCCAGGGCGAGAAGATGGCGCAGTACGCCTCCGAGAAGCTCGGCGCCAAGACCGCCGCCGTCATCTTTGAGACGGGCAGCGACTACTCGGTCGGCCTCAAGGACGCGTTCGTCGAGAAGTGCGGCGAGCTGGGCGTCGAGGTCGTCGCGGCCGAGGGCTACAGCAAGGGCGACGTGGATTTCAAGGCGCAGATGACCAACATCGCCTCCAAGAACCCCGACGTCGTCTTCTCCCCCAACTACTACCAGGATGATGGCATGATCGTCACCCAGGCCCGCGCCGCCGGCGTCACCGGCACCTTCCTCGGCGGAGACGGCTGGGGCAGCGTCAAGGACTACGCCTCCGCGGAGGACCTTGAGGGCTCCGTCTACTGCTCCGGCTACGCGCCCGGCTCCAACGACGCGGTCAAGAAGTTCGAGGCCGACTACGAGGCCAAGTACGGCGAGGCGATCCCCAACATGTTCGCCCCGCTCGGCTACGACGCCGCCCTGCTGCTGGTCGAGGGCCTGAAGGCCGCCGAGGCCGCCGGGCTGGAAGCCGGCTCCGACGACTACAAGCAGGCCGTGATCGACGGCATCAAGGGCATCAACGGGGTCGAGGGCATCACCGGCTCCTATGCGTTCGACGAGTACAACAACCCCATCAAATCCGCCGCGATGATCAAGCTGACTGGCGGCGAAGAGGTCTTCACCGAGCTCTTCTGATCCGCGAACGGAACAACTGCAAGGAACAACTGTGCCGGGGGGAAGAGCATCTCTTCCCCCCAGCATGGTTTCTTCTGCTTCATGGAGGGCGGACGCCCAATGGGCATTCCTACGCGGGCAAGGGCGCTTCGCGTGGAAACGGCCATTGGCTGTTCGCAATTTTTGCTACCATCGGGCCGGCGCGTGCCGGGCCCCATCCGCCGAAGAAAGGACGTGGCAAAGCCTATGTCTCTGTTCTCTACCATCGTCAGCCAGCTGGTCAACGGACTCCAGTCCGGCTCCATCTACGCCCTGGTGGCCCTGGGCTACAGCATGGTGTACGGCATCATCCTGCTTTTAAACTTCGCGCACGGCGACATCATCATGGTTGGCGCCTACGCCGCGTGGATGTGCATGGTGAACTTCCACCTGCACCCGGTCGTCTCCATCCTCATCGCGATCCTGACGAGCACCCTGCTCGGCGTCGTCATTGAGAAGGTGGCCTACACGCCGCTGCGCTCCGCGCCCCGTCTCTCGCTGCTCATCACCGCCATCGGCGTCTCCTTCCTGCTCGAAAACGGCTTTCAGCTCATTTTCGGCGCGGGCGCGAAGGACATGTCCAGCGCCATGACCGCGGTCACCGGCGGGCCGAGCATCTCCTTCGGCGGGACGACCCTCAGCTTCCCCGCCATGCTCACCATCATCGTCTCGATCCTCTCGATGGCGGTGCTCACCTTCCTTGTCCAGAAGACCAAGCTCGGCAAGGCGATGCGCGCCGTCAGCGAGGATATGGGCGCGGCCCAGCTCATGGGCATCAGCGTCAACGCGACCGTCTCCTTCACCTTCGCGGTCGGCTCCGCGCTGGCGGGCATCGGCGCGATCCTCTACCTCTGCGCCTACCCGCAGGCCAACCCCACCATGGGCTCGATGCTCGGGCTCAAGGCCTTCGTCGCCGCCGTACTCGGCGGCATCGGCTCGATCCCCGGCGCGATGATCGGCGGCTTCGTCATCGGCATGGCCGAGGCGCTCGTTTCGGCGGTCGGGCTCTCCGTGTGGAAGGACGGCGTCGTCTTCGCCATCCTGATCGTCGTGTTGCTCGTCAAGCCCACCGGCATCCTCGGGCGCAACATCACCGAAAAGGTTTAAGGGGGGCGTTGAGATGAATCAGAATCAAAAACGCATCCCCATGCCCGCGCGCTACGCGATCAACGCTGCGCTGGTCGTCCTGGCGTTCGTGGCGCTCAACCTCATCACCGGCGCGCTCTCGAGCTACTACACCAAAATCCTCATGCTCGTCGGCATCAACATCATCTTGGCCGTCTCGCTCAACGTGGCGACCGGCTACCTCGGGCAGCTTCCGCTCGGGCACGCCGGGTTCATGGCGGTCGGCGGCTATGCGGCGGGCATCTTCCTCAAGGCGATGCCCATGCCCAATCTCGACAAGCTCCCCGAAGGGGTGAACGCCGCCGCCGCGCACCTCCAATACAATTTCTACGTCGTGCTGGCGCTTCTGCTGGCGGGGCTGGTGGCCGCGATCTTCGGCATCATCATCGGCGTGCCCGCCCTGCGTCTCAAGGGGGATTACCTCGCGATCATCACCCTCGGCTTCGGCGAGATCATCCGCGTCGTGCTCCTCAACATTGACAGCGTGCTCGGCTTCGACTTCACCTTCGGCGCCTCTGGCCTCAAGCGCATCCCCAAGGCCGCGACCGTCTCGAACGTGTTCATCTGCGTGGTGATCACCTGCCTGGTGATCCACATGGTCATGAAGTCCCGCCACGGGCGCGCGATCCTCTCGATCCGCGAAAACGAGATCGCCGCCGAAAGCTGCGGCATCCACACCACCTACTACAAGGTCATGGCGTTCACCCTCTCGGCGTTCTTCGCGGGGGTGGCGGGCGCGCTCTACGCGACCTACGTCGGCATCCTCCAGCCGAACACCTTCGGCTTCATGAAATCGATCGAAATTCTCGTGATGGTCGTGCTCGGCGGCATGGGCTCGATGCTCGGTTCGATCCTCTCCGCCACCGTGCTCACCGCGCTGCCCCAGGTGCTGCTCGCCTTCGATAAGTGGCGCATGGTGCTCTATTCGATCGTGCTCATTTTGGTGATGATCTTCAAGCCCTCCGGCCTGATGGGCACCTACGACTTCTCGATGAGCAGGCTGCTTGAGAAGTTCATGAACCGCTTTGGCGGGAAAAAGAAGGGGGAGGCGGTCAAGCAATGAGCGATTACGAGCTGACCTATAACGACTACGACAGCCGGGAAAAGATCCTCCCCGAGCGCGACAAGGCCTATACCCCCGTCATGGAGGCGATTGGGCTGAGCATCGAATTCGGCGGGCTGCCCGCCGTCGACGACTTCAACCTCACCGTCGGCCGCACCGAGATCTGCGGCCTCATCGGCCCGAACGGCGCGGGCAAGACGACCGTCTTCAACCTGCTGACCAAGGTCTACCAGCCCACCCGCGGCAAGATCCTCATCGACGGCAGGGACACCAAGGGGATGAGCACCATCCAGGTCAACCGGGCGGGCGTGGCGCGCACCTTCCAGAACATCCGGCTCTTTAAGAACCTGTCGGTGATCGACAACGTCCTGATCGGGATGCACAACCACACCCATTACAACATGCTGACCTCGACCCTGCGCCTGCCGAAATACTGGAAGGCGGAGAAGGCGGCGAGGGAGAAGGCGCTGGAGCTGCTCTCGATCTTCGGGATGCAGGACCAGGCGGACGCGGAGGCGGGAAGCCTTCCCTACGGCGCGCAGCGGCGGCTGGAGATCGTGCGCGCGCTGGCGACCGGCCCCAAGCTGCTGCTGCTCGACGAGCCGGCGGCGGGCATGAACCCCTCGGAGACGACCGAGCTGATGGAGAACATCCACAAAATCCGCGATACCTTCCAGATCGCGATCATGCTGATCGAGCACGACATGAGCCTTGTCATGGGCATCTGCGAGGGGATCGCGGTGCTCAACTACGGCAAAATCATCGCCAAGGGCACGCCGGAGGAAATCCGGCGCAACCCGGTGGTCATCGAGGCGTATCTCGGCAAGAAGAGGGGGGAGAAGCAGGATGCTGAAGGTCAGTGATATCAACGTCTACTACGGCAACATCCATGCGATCAAGGACATCTCCTTCGAGGTCGCCAAAGGGGAGATCGTCTCGCTGATCGGCGCCAACGGCGCGGGCAAAAGCACCATCCTCAAGACGGTCTCCGGCCTTCTGCGCACCAAGACCGGCAGCATCACCTTCCTCGACGGCGACATCCGCACGGCGGCCCCCAACCACATCGTCAAGCTGGGGCTTGCCCACGTGCCCGAGGGGCGGCGCATCTTTTTGCAGATGACGGTGCAGGAGAACCTCGAGATGGGCGCCTATACCCAGAAGCCCACCGCGCTGTCCGCCGACCTCGAAAACGTCTACGAGCGGTTTCCCCGCCTCAGGGAGCGCCGCAGGCAGGTGGCGGGCACCCTCTCGGGCGGCGAGCAGCAGATGCTGGCGATGGGCCGCGCGCTCATGAGCCATCCGACCCTGCTGATGCTTGACGAGCCGTCGATGGGGCTTGCGCCCATCCTGGTGGAGCAGATCTTCGACATCATCCAGGAGCTGCACCGCGCCGGGACGACGATCCTGCTGGTCGAGCAGAACGCGCAGATGGCGCTTTCGATCGCGGACAGGGCGTATGTGCTCGAGACGGGGCGGATCGTGATGAGCGGCACCGCCAAGGAGATGCGGGAGGACGAGCGGGTCCAGAAGGCCTATCTCGGCATGTAAAAAAATCAAGGGGCGCGCCGAGGGCGCGCCCCTTTTTTGGAGGCGGACAGGATGGCGGAGGCCAAGACGAACGCGATGCGGATGCTCGACCGGGCGAAGATTTCCTACCGGGTGCACGTCTACGGGCACGCGGACGGGAAGATCGACGGGGTGAGCGTGGCGGAAAAGCTCGGGCAGGACGTCGACGCGGTCTATAAGACGCTCGTGACCAGGGGCGCGTCGGGCGGCAACTTTGTGTTTGTGATCCCCGTGGCAAAGGAGCTCGACCTCAAAAAGGCGGCGAAGGCGGTGGGGGAGAAGTCGGTCGCGATGATTCCGGTGGCGGAGATCAACAGGACCACCGGCTACATCCGGGGCGGCTGCTCGCCGGTGGGGATGAAGAAGCTCTTCCCCACGGTGTTCGACAGGGCGGTGGAATCGCTCCCGGCGGTCTGCGTGAGCGGAGGGCGGATCGGCTGCCAGATCGAGGTTTCGCCGGGCGACCTGCTGCCGCTCGTCCGGGCGAAAACCGCGCCGATCACGGCGGATTAAAGGGTTTAATCTAAAAGTTTTCGCCCGCCTTTTATAAAAGGCGGCGGGTTGTCAGGGCGGAGCCCTGACGCGTGCGCCGCAGCGCACAAGATACCTGATCCTTCAGGAGCATTTTCTTTGCTTCTTTCTTTTGCGATAGAAAAGAAAGAAGAAGATGCAAAGGGCCGCTTCCCAAATGGGAAGCGGCCCTTTTGCGATGTTCCTTTTTCTCTTGTAAAAAGGAACCGAAAAATACGCCTGAAGGATTGGGCGTTCCGCTCGCCGCGGCGAGCGGCGCGGGGCGCGGCCCCGCGGCCCCGCCACCTTTGAAAAGGTGGACGAAACGTTTGGATTTGGGTTAGTCGCCTGAGTAGACAAAGCGCGGGACGACGCGTCCGTCCTGCTCGACGTCCTCGAGGAACATGTCGAGCGGGCGCACCCAAAGCCCGCCTTCCCCGTAGAGGGCGCGGTAGACGACCAGCTCCTCGAGCGTCTCGCTGTGGCGCGCCTTGCCGATCACCTCGTATTCGCCGCCCTTGAAGTGACGCCACCGTCCGGTTTTCAGCTCGCGCGGCGCGGGCGGGACGGGCGCCGCCGGCGCGCCCGTGGATGCGGCCTCGCCGCTCGAAGCGGCGGAGAAGCGTTCCCACTCCTCCTGCGGCACGAGGATGCGGGAGCCGTAGGCGGGAACCTCCAGCTTGAGGTTGCCGTCGTTCGTCTCATAGGAGGTCCCGGTAAAGAGGTCGACGAGCGGGGAGGCGTCCACGCGGAATTCGAGGTATTCGGGATGCTCGGCGAGGTTGAGCGCCACATAGACGCTCCGGCCGTTCAGCTCCCGGCGGAAGGCGTACTGTTCATTTTTGATGAGCGCGTGGTCGTAGCCGCCGTACTGGAGCGCGGGCAGCGCGCGGCGGACGGCGCCGAGCCGCTTGATGTGCTCGCAGAGCTGGTAATTCGCGTCCTCGATCTTCCCGAGCTCGAGGCAGGGGCGCAGCCCGGCGTCCGAGCCGTTCTGCTTGATGCCCTTGACGCCCCATTCGCTGCCGTAGTAGACCGACGGCGCGCCCGGCATCGTGTAGAGCAGGGTATAGACGTTTTCGAGGTGGCGCTCGTTGCGCAGCACCGACGCGAGCCGGTTCACATCGTGGTTGTCGACGAAGTTGTAGAGGCAGAGGTTTTTATAGATGCCGCCCGGGCCGAACTGCCGCGCGAGCGAGTGGGCGATCTCGAAATAGTTGCGGTCGTTGTGGGAGGAGTAGAGCCCCTTGGCGCACTCGTAGTTGGTGACCGAGTCGAGCATGTCGGGGTTGGCCCAGCGGTTGTAGTCGCCGTGGATGATCTCGCCCATCAGCCAGAAGTCGGGCCGCTTGCCCCGGCAGAAGGCCTTGAGGCGGCGGAAGAAGTCGAAGTCGACGCAGTCGGCCGCGTCGAGGCGCAGGCCGTCGATGCCGAATTCGTCCATCCACATGCCTACCGCGCCGAGCAGGTGGTCGACCACCTCGGGGTTGCGCAGATTGAGCTTGACGAGGTTGAAGTGCCCCTGCCAGCCCTCGTACCAGAAGGCGTCGCCCATCGGGCTGCCGCCGCCGAAGTTGAGGTTGTGGAACCAGCTGCAATACCGGGAGGACTGCCCGTTCTGCTGCACGTCCCGGAACGCCCAGAAGCCGCGGCCGACGTGGTTGAACACCCCGTCGAGCACGATGCGGATGCCGTTTTCATGCAGCGCGGCGCACACCCTTTTGAAGTCCTCGTTGGCGCCCAGCCGCCGGTCGAGGGTGTAGTAGTCGCTCGTGTCGTAGCCGTGCTCGGACGACTCGAACACCGGCCCGAGGTAGAGGGCGTTGACCTGCATCTCCCGCAGGTGGGGAATCCAGCCGAGCAGCTTTTCAATCCGGGGGACGGGTTCGCCGCCCTCGTTCTGCTGCGGCGCGCCGCAGAAGCCCAGCGGATAGATATGATAAAATACCGATTCATTGACCCAGCTCAAAAAAACCATCCTTCCGTGCGGGGGAGACTCGATGCGCATTGCCCGCACCCGAACAGTATACACGACTTTACAGAAAATAGCAAATCTCCGGGGATGGAAAAAAGAGGACAAGCCCCGGCTGCGGGGCCTGTCCTCTTTGCGCCGCCGGGCGGCTATTCGTCAGTCAGACTGCGCAGGCCAACCACCCGGTTGACCGGCAGGGAAAAGACCGCGGCGACCCGGTCCTGCCTGGAGCCGGCCTTTTCCATGATGGCGCGGATGATGTTTTTTTCGTTCTCCTGCTTCGAGACGATGTAGATCACTTCCTGTTCCGAAGCGATGGACATCCCGAAAAAGGGCATGGCGCTTTTTTCGCCGATCCCCTTGGCGTGGATGATGGTGCCGCCTCCCGCATCCGCTCCGCGCGCGGCGTCCATGACCAGCTCCGTATTGCCTTTGTGCGCAATGACCACGACGAGGGAAAAGCGGTTTTCTTCCATTACAAGCACCCCATTTTGTTCTGTATTCTGCCCCTGGGTCAGATATTGCAGGCTCGCCGAATTCGCGACGCTCTGCAGCGGGACCGTGAAGGCGATGCCGTTGCCCGGCACGTCGATCTGCATGGTGCGCATCAGCCCCTTCAGCAGGCCCGACGCCAGCGGGCCGGACACCACGGCGGAGAGCATGATCTTCTCCGTCTTTTCGATTCCCAGGCGGTCCAGGGTCTTCTGCTGCGCGGTGCCCTCGCAGAGGGCGGCGGTCAGGGAATGGACGCCGTTTTCGTAGAAGTATCGCAGGTAGGCGTCGCCGTATTCCCGCTTGGTAATCGTAACCAGATAATACAACATACTGCTCCCCTTTTTTAAAACGTGATGATATCGTCGTCGTTCAGGACCACGGGGTCCTCCGCGGGTTCTTCAGCCTCCCCGGCGCCCCTGGATTTGTACTTGTAGTAAACGCCCAGCAACTGGATGGTGATCAACGGGGTCATCGCCACCATGGCCACGACGCCGAAGGCGTCCACGACCACGTTGCCGCCCACGCCGCTGCAAGTCCCCATCGCGAGGGGAAGCAGGAAGGTGGCGGTCATGGGACCGGAGGCCACGCCGCCCGAGTCGAAGGCGATGGCGGTAAAGAGCGGGGGAGAGAAGAAGGTGAGGATCCCGGCGATCAGGTAGCCGGGAACCAGCAGGTACATGATGGGAAGCCCCGTCACGATGCGCAGCATGGCGAGCCCCACCGAGATCGCGACGCCGATCGAAAGGCTGGTGGACAGGGCCTTCTGCGGGATGGCGCCTGCGGTGATCGTAAGGACCTGCCTGTTCAGGACGTGGACGGCCGGCTCGGCCGCCACGATGAAATAGCCGATGACCACGCCGATCGGCACGATGATCCAGTTCTGCGCCATGCCGCCGATGATCTGGCCGATGTAGTTGCCGACGGGCATGAAACCGATGTTGACGCCGGTCAAAAAGAGCACCAGCCCGACATAGGTGTAGCCGAGGCCCACCCCGATCTTGATCAGCTCCCCCTTCTTGAGGCGGAGGGCCGCGATCTGGAAGAGGAGGAAAAAGACGAGGATCGGGCAGAGGGCGAGGGCGACCTCCTCGATGTATTTGGGCAGGGAGGACAGAAAGAGCTGGGAGAGCTCTCTGGAGTCGGTCAGCTCGGGGATCACCACCGGGACGTATTCGCCCGTCCCTGCGCCGTAGACGATGCCGAGGAGCAGTACCGCCAGGATGGGGCCGACGGAGCAGAGGGCGACGAGCCCGAAGCTGTCGTTCTCGGCGTTGCTGTCGCTGCGGATGGCCGTGACGCCCAGCCCGAGCGCCATGATGAACGGCACCGTCATCGGGCCGGTGGTGACGCCGCCGGAATCGAAGGCCACCGAAAGGAACTCCTGCGGCACGAACCGCGCGAGCAGGAAAACGAAGACGTAGATCCCGATCAGCAGGTGGGAGAGCTTGACGCGCAGCAGCATACGCAGCATGGCGACGACCAGAAAAACGCCCACCCCGATCGCCACGGCGACGATCAGGACCATATTGGGGATGCCCGGGACCTGCTCGGCCAGCACCTGGAGGTCGGGCTCGGACATGGTGATGAAGATGCCCACGAGCAGGCTCACAAGGATGATCAGCCACACCCTGCGCGACTTGGTGACGGCGGACCCCACGTGGCTGCCGATCGGGGTCATGGCCAGGTCGGTGCCCAGGGTGAAGAGCCCCATCCCCAAAATCAGCAGAAGCGCCCCGAGCACAAAGCCCATCAGCAGGCTGTTGGGAACGGGGGAGATGGAAAAGCAGAGCAGGAAGACGATCCCCGTCACCGGCAGGACGGAGGAGAGGGATTCTTTCAGCTTCTCGGAAAGAATCGTTCGGTTCTGTTTCAGCAGAGGGAGCTTCGTTTTACCCACATAATCCCCTTTCTGTCGCTGGTAGCAACACGGCCGGCGGCATCCGGGACCGGATGGCGGCGCCCATAATTTTTTTTATGGTTTATTATAACATATCTCTTTGGCGGATGAAAATGCTTCCGGCAAATAAAATGAAAATAAAAAAGCCGCCCGATCGAAGACCGGGCGGAAAATTTGGAAGGCGTATTCAAAATTGGGGAGGAAACAAAATCAGTAGTTCTTGCACTGGAGCTGGAAGTACGCCTGCGGATGGTCGCAGACCGGGCAGACCAGCGGGGCCTTCTCGCCCACATGGATGTGGCCGCAGTTGGAGCACTGCCAGATGACGATGCCGGTCTTCTCGAACACCTGCTTGGTGTCGACGTTCTTGAGCAGGGCGAGGTAACGCTCCTCATGCTCCTTCTCGATCTTGGCGACCGACTCAAAGAGGAATGCGATCTTGTCGAAGCCCTCTTCCTTGGCTTCCTTGGCGAAGGTGGCGTACATGTCGGTCCACTCGTAGTTCTCGCCCGCGGCGGCGTCCTTCAGGCAGGCGGCCGTGTCGGGGATGCCGTCATGGAGCAGCTTGAACCAGATCTCGGCGTGCTCCTTCTCGTTGGCGGCGGTCTCTAAGAACAGGTTGGAAATCTGGACAAAGCCCTCTTTCTTTGCTTTGGAGGCGTAGTAGGTGTACTTGTTGCGCGCCTGGCTTTCGCCCGCAAACGCCGCGGCAAGGTTGGCTTCGGTCTTGGTGCCCTTCAGATCTTTCATGTCACATACCTCTTTCTTGAATTTATTTGTCAGTGCTTTTCGGCACAGTTTTGGCAGATCCCCGTGATGTAGACCTGATAGCCGGTCACGGTAAAGTCGGTGATGCCGCGGATGCGGGCCTCGAGGCCGCCCAGGTCGCCGAGCTCGATGTCGTAGAGCCGGCCGCAGCGGTCGCAGAGCAGGTGGTGGTGCGCGTCGGTGCGCGCGTCAAAGCGGTCGGACGCGCCGGGCAGGCAGATCTTGAGGAGCTCCCCCTGCTGGGCAAGCTGGTTGAGGTTGCGGTAGACGGTGCCGAGGCTGATGTTCGGCTCCCGCTCGCGCACCATCGCGTAGACGGCGTCCGCCGTCGGGTGCACGGGGTGCTCCATCACAGCCTGGCGGATAAGCTCCCGCTGTCTGGAATATTTCATAGGCTCCAATCCTTACCGGTTATTTTTAATAATGATAATGATTACTGAATATTATTATAGCCGCGCCGGTCGATTTTGTCAACCCCATCTTACAAAATTTCGGGGAAAAAAGAAAGCGGCCCGCCCCTCCCGCGAAGAGGGAGGAAAGCCCCCTCCCGCAGCGGCGGGAGGGGGCTTTCGCGTTCTATTCGGAAATCGGGTTGAGCACGAACTTGTGCGGGGCGGCGACCTTTTCGTCGTAGCAGGAGAAGGTCACGTCGAGGTGCGGCTGCGACAGCTTGGGGGTGACGAGGCTGACGAGCGGGGTGATGACGAGGGAGGCGACGATCGCGATCGCGCCCGCCGAGGTCGGCGCGGTGAAGGGGAAGAAGAAGTTCCACACGCAGATGCCGATGCCGACCGCGAAGCTCACCCACACGCTCGCGGTGGTCGCGCCCCGCCAGAAGAGCCCGAGGATGAAGGGCCCGAGGAAGGCGCCCGCCAGCGCGCCCCACGAGAGGGACATGAGGGAGGTGATGAGGTTGTTGGGGTTGAGGGCGAGCACGACCGACAGCGCGACGAAGAAGATGCAGAGCAGCCGGATCCAGCGGAGCTGGACCTTGTGGGTCATGTCCTTCATGAAGACGCCCTTGAGGAAATCGAGGGTGAAGGTGGAGGAGGAGGTGATGACGAGGGAGGAGAGGGTCGACATCGACGCGGAGAGGACGAGGATCATGACGACGCCGATCAGCAGGTCGGGCAGGGAGGAGGCGAGCATCTGGGGGACAATGTTGTCGAAGACCGGCTTGCCCCCCTCGGGAACGGTGTAGTAGAGCCGCCCGAACGCGCCCATGAAGTAGCTGCCCCCCGCGATGACGAGCGCGAAGAGGGTGGAGATGATCGTTCCGGCGTGGATCGATTTCTCGTTCTTGATCGTGTAGAACTTGTGGACCATCTGGGGCAGGCCCATCGTGCCGAGGCTCGTCAGGATGACGACGCCGAGCAGGGCGAGCGGGTCGGGCCCGAAGAAGGAGACGAACGCGCCGTTTAAGGCGGGGGCCGTCTCGCTCGGGATGGCGGAGAGCCGGGTGAAGGCGGAGGAGAAGCCGCCCTGGCCGTTCAGGATGAAGACGACGACGAGGCAGATGCCGCCGAGCATGATGATCCCCTGTACGAGGTCGTTGAGCGCGGCGGCCATATAGCCGCCGACCACGACATAGATGCCGGTGAGCAGGGCGATGCCGAGCACACACCAGGTGAAGTCGATGCCGAACGCCATCGAGAAGAGGCCGGACAGGCCCTTGTAGACCGAGGCGGAGTAAGGCACGAGGAAGACGAAGATGATGACCGACGCGACGGTGCGCAGGGCGGGGCAGCAGTACCGCTTGGCGAAGAAATCGGGCATGGTGGCCGACTCGAAGTGCTTAGTCATGACGCGGGTGCGCCGCCCGAGCACCACCCAGGCGAGCAGGCTGCCGATGAGGGCGTTGCCGATGCCGATCCAGGTGGAGGCGACGCCGAAATTCCAGCCGAACTGCCCCGCGTAGCCGACGAACACCACCGACGAAAAGTAGGAGGTGCCGTAGGCGAACGCGGTGACCCACGGCCCCACGTTGCGCCCGCCGAGCACGAAGTCGCCGACGTTGCCCGCGTGGCGGCGGCAGTAGACGCCGATGCCGACCGTGACGGCAAAAAACAGCGCGATCATCAGGATTTTCTCAAACATAACGATGTCCTCCTCATTGCCGTCCCGTCTTCCGCGGTCCCAAAGGAACAAAAAATCCCGTCCTCCGGAACTTCCGGAGGACGGGACGTGTTCCCGTGTTACCACCTCGGTTTGCGCCGGCCTCGCGGGCGGCGCCTCTGCGGGTGCCCGGCTTCCCGGCCACCCCGCGCGTTAACGGGCGCTCCCGGCGCAGCCTACTGGGTTTCCCGTTCGGTGCGCGGCTCGCGGAGGGTATTCGGTGCCGTCCCTCCCCGCGCCTCTCATCATCCGGCCGCTTTCTGTGGGGGATCGGAAGGACCTACTTGTCTCCGGTCGCTGCCTTTCGCGCATCAACGCATTGGCGCGTTGATGTGAAATGCTGAGTTCTATTTTAGCAGGCAAAATCGCTAAAGTCAAGTGTTTTCGACGGAAATTTTTCCACATCCGCAGGCCTCGTAATTTTCCCCGGCGAACTGCCAGTCGACGAGCTTCCACCAGGCTTCGAGATAATCGGCCCGCAGGTTGAGGTATTTGAGGTAGTAGGCGTGCTCCCACACGTCGACGCAGAGGACCGGCCGCAGCCCGAGGGGCAGAGGGGTGTCCTGGTTCCCGGTGGAGAGGACGCGCAGCCGCCCGTCCCCGTCGCAGGCGAGCCACGCCCAGCCCGCGCCGAACCGGGTAAGCGCCGACTGGGTCATCACGTCGCGCAGCCGCTCGCAGGAGCCGAAGGCGGCGTCCACCGCCTTGGCGAGCGCGCCGCAGGGACAGGCGGAGGCGGGCTTCGGGGTCATGCAGTCGAAATAAAACTCGTGCGACCAGACGCCGCCCGCGTTGCGCAGCACGTCGGTGCGGATCCGCTCGGGAAGCCGGTCGCAGCCGAGGATGAGCTGCTCGAGGGACCAGCCGTGGAATTCTGGGAACTCCCGGAGGGCTTCGTTGAGCTTTTTGACATAGCCCGCCTGGTGGCGGTCGTGGTGGACCGTCACGGTGCGGGTGTCGATGTACGGTTCAAGCGCGTCGTAGGCGTAGGGGAGCGGGGCGAGTTCAAACGGATACTGTTCGTTCATGCTTCCCCTCCGTCAGCGCGGGATGCGGATGTAGCGGGAATCGGCGTAACCGACCGTGCCCCGGAAGTTGACGACGTACCAGTTGTTCCACTGACCGTTGATGATGATGGGATCGCCGTTCCAGGCGCGTGCGATCGACTGTGATTCGGTGGAGGGGAACTGGCGGATGTTGAGCCAGCCCGACCGGACGACGACGGTGCCCCGGCGCGGCGCCTGCGGCAGGACGAAGGGAATGCCGAAGTAATCGGTCAGCGAATAGGCGACGTTGGCGGCGATCTCGGCGATGTTGGCCTTGATCCATTCGGCGTCCTCGAGGTTGTCGTGGTAGGCGAATTCGATCAGCACGCCGGGCGCGCGCGTCTTGGCGACCTCGCCGAGCCGGGTGGTCGGGACCGTCTTGACCAGCCAGGGGTAGGGGTAAATCTCCTTGAGGTTCTCCGCGATGATGTCGGCCGCCCGCTTCCCGGCGGCGCTCGTCGGATAGTAGTAGACCTCCGAGCCCTGACGCAGCCCGGCCTCCCCCTCGGGCGCGGCGTTGGAGTGCAGCGCGAGGTGCAGGTCGTAGTTGCCGTGGTTGGATTGCGCGATCGACGACGCAGCGGTCATGTCGGGGGTGTTGCGCACCCAGCGGATGCCGGAGGAGAGCAGGTAGGGCTCCATCGCGTCCGCGATGAGGTTCATATAGTATTCCTCGGTGCCGCCGTTGACAAAGTGATTCCAGTCCTGCGTGGACGGGCTCAGATAGATGATGGGCATAGAATTCCTCCTGTCGGTGGTTTTGGTGCCTTTTTTCCTGTTTCAGACTATGCCCGGCGGGGAAAAAAGGTGCCGGCGCCGTCCGGCGGGAAAAAACGCGCGCGGCGGCCGGGCCGCTGTCAGCCTGCCGGCAAAAAAATGGGAGGAGGGTAAAGGGCTTTAAAAAAAATGATTAACTAATAGAAAAGCTTGGAAAAACATAGGCAAAAACGCCAAAACAGCATGTTTGATTTGTGTTATACAGACAAAAATACGAAAATATGGCAGAAAACCACTTTACACAGGGGCGGAAATCGGTATAATAAAAATAGATATTATTAAATTGATTAATTAAATAATTCTGGAGCGTCCTCCATCGTCCGCGGCCCGGTTCCGCGGCGCGATGACGGGGAGGCGGATGGGGGGAATCGCGATGAAACCAAAACAGGCGGCGCCGCTGCTTCTGCTGGCGCTCATCTGGGGGATCTATTATGTGGCCAGCCACAAGTCGGTGGAGCGGATGTCCGTCTTTACGGTCGGGATCGTCATCCGCCTGCTGACGATGGTGCTGCTGACCGCCGTCATGCTCTGGAAGCGGGAGCTGCCCTCCCTTTTGAGGGTGAAGGGCGTGTTCGCCCGGCTGCTGCTGATCGGGCTGATGGGCTTCCTGCTCGACCTCACGGCGTTCGTCGGCCTCTCCCTCTCTCCGGCGGGCGCGGGCACCGCCCTGCTCAAGACGGACATCCTCTTCGTCAACCTCATCAGCGTCATCATCTATAAGCAGAAGTTCACCGGCCGGGAGTGGATCGACACCTTTGTGATGCTCTTTGGCGTGCTGCTCGTGATGGATTTCGACTTTCTGCACGCCTCCCTCGGCGGAAAGGGGGACATCTTCTTCATCCTGAGCGCGCTCTTCGTCTCGATCAACGCGTTCCTCATCAAGAGCGTGCAGCGCAGCGGGAAAAATCCCGTCTCCAACGATGTGATCGCCTACTACAACAACTTTGTGACGATGATCCTCTTCACCGTCACCGCCTGCATGATGGGCACGATCGGGCAGCTCCGCCTCTTCGGGACCGACCCCGGGATCACCCTCGGGCTCGTCGTCGCGGGGCTCGGGCAGACGGGCGTCTACATCGTCTACTACTACGACCTCGCGCGTTTCCCCGTCTGGCTCGTCAAGGTGTTTCTGCTCTTCATGCCGATCGTCTCGACCGTCATCAGCTTCCTGCTCTTCGGCGAGACCCTCACGGGGAAGCAGCTTTTGGGCGTCGCGGTGGTGCTGGCCGGCGCGATGGGCGTCCTGTTTGAACAGCGTAAGAAGGAGGAGGGGCATCTGGCCGCCTCCATGTAAACCATATCAAGACCAGGAGGGCGTTGACTATGAACACAAAGAATTTCCGCTTCCACATGCCGGTCGCCGTGCACTACGGCGTCGGCATCGCGCATAACATGACCGGGCGGATCCGGGGGGAGAGGGTCATGATCGTCTGCGATCCCTTTCTCTACCAAAGCGGCGTTGCCGAAAAGCTCGGCGGCGCGCTCGAGGGCAAGACCGTTTCCTACTTCAGCGGCATCGAGCCCAACCCCTCCACCGTGAGCGTGGACGCGTGCGCCGAGGCCGCGCGCGCCGCGCGCGCCGAGACGGTCATCGGCGTGGGCGGCGGCAGCGCGATGGACGTGGCGAAGGTCGTGGCCTGCCTCGTGACCAACGGCGGCAGCATCTACGACTACTACGCGGGCGGCACCAAACGGTTCGGTCCCCGCGCGGTGAAGCTGATCCTCATCCCGACCACCGCGGGCACCGGCAGCGAGGTCACCAACGTCGGCGTCTACACCAACCCGCGCGCGGGGGTCAAGATGCCCTTCGTCACCGACGAGTTTTGGGCGGACGAGGCGCTCATCGACCCGGAGATGACCTATTCGCTGCCTCCGGCGGTGACCGCCTCCACCGGCATGGACGCCTTCTGCCATGCGATCGAGGCCTACTGGAACAAGGAGAGCCAGCCGATGTGCGACTTTCTGGCGATGGGCGCGCTCAAGACGATTCTCGAGAACATCAAGGCCGCCTACGACCATCCGGACGACACCGCGGCGCGCGGCGCGATGATCACGGCGGCGCTGGTGGCGGGCGTGGCGTTCAGCCAGACCCGGACGACGGGCATCCACGCGGTCAGCTTCCCGCTGACCACCGAGTTCCACGCCAGCCACGGCGCGGCCTGCTCGATCACCCTCCCGGCCTTCATCCGGGCGGCGAAGCAGGGCGCGGCCGAAAAGCTGCAGGTGCTCGCCGGGTACCTCGGCTACGCGGACGCGGACGCGCTCGCGGACGGGGTGGAGGCGCTGATGCGGAGCATGAAGATGCCGGTGCGGCTTCGGGAGCTGGGCGTGCGGGAGGCGGACATCCCGCACATCGCCGAAGTCGGGCTGACGGCGGCGATCATACAGCTCACGCCGGCGGAAATGAACCAGGAGACCGTCGAAGCGCTGCTGCGCTCGATCCTATAAGAAAGGGGCCGGAAGCCTTGAATGAGAAAAAAGCCGCCATGCTGCGGGAAAAGGCGCATGAAATCCGCAAATACACGCTGACGTCGATCGGGAAGCTCGGCGTGGGCCACATCGGGGGCAGCCTTTCGCTGCCCGAGGTCCTCGCGGTGCTCTATTTCGACGTGATGAACATCGACCCGGCGGACCCGAAGAAGCCCGACCGCGACCGCTTCGTCCTCTCCAAGGGGCACGGCGGCCCGGCGCTCTACGCGACGCTGGCGCTCAGGGGCTATTTTGGGCTCGACTGGCTGGACACCCTCAACCGTCCGAACACCAACCTCCCGAGCCACTGCGATATGAACCGCACGCCGGGCGTCGATATGACGACGGGCAGCCTCGGGCAGGGGTTCTCGGCCGCCGTGGGCATGGCGGTGGCGGGAAAGCTGGACCGCAGCCCCGTCCGCGTCTATACGATCATCGGCGACGGGGAGAGCCAGGAGGGGCAGGTCTGGGAGGCCGCCATGCTGGCGGGCAGCCGCAGGCTCGGCAACCTGATCGCCTTCACCGACTACAACAAGATGCAGCTTGACGGGTACATCGAAGAGGTCAACGGCCTCTACCCGCTCGACAAAAAGTGGGAGGCGTTCGGCTGGCATGTGCAGTCGGTGGACGGCCACGACGTCGCGGCCATCTCCCACGCGATCGACAACGCGCAGAAGATCACCGACCGCCCGTCGATGATCCTTCTGGACACCGTCAAGGGCAAGGGCGGCTATTTCTGCGAGAACCAGGTCGCCTCCCACAACATGAACATCACCGGGGAAATGTGGCAAAAAGCGGTGGCGCTGCTGGACGAGGAGGACGCATGATGGAACTGGAAAACAGATGGCTGAGGGAGACCTATGTGGATGAGCTCATCGCGGCGGCCGAACGGGACGAGCGCGTCGTCATCCTGGAGGCCGATTTGAGCAAGGCGGCCGGCACCGGCCGCTTCAAAGAGCGGTTCCCCGAGCGGACGATCAACGTGGGAATCGCCGAGGCGGGCATGATCGGAACGGCCGCCGGCATGGCGGCGATGGGGAAGATCCCCTTCACCCACACCTTCACCCCCTTCTCCACCCGCCGGGTGTGCGACCAGGTGACGCTGTCGGTGGCCTACGCGGGGCTCGGCGTCAAGATCATGGGTAGCGACCCGGGCGTGACCGCCGAGCTCAACGGCGGCACCCACATGAGCATGGAGGATGTGGCGATCATGCGCAACATCCCCGGCATGACGATCTTCGAGCCGACCGACAGCGCCCAGCTGCGCGCCGCCTTCCCGCAGATCGTGGAGTGCGCGGGGCCGGTCTACATCCGCCTCCTGCGCCGCAACGCGGTGAAAATTTTCGAGGAGGGCTGCGCCTGCACCCTCGGCAAGGGGATCGTCCTGCGCGAGGGCCGCGACGTCACCATCGCGGCCAGCGGCATCATGACCGCCGAGGCGCTCGACGCCGCGGAGCTTCTAAGGGCGGACGGCATCGACGCGGAGGTGCTCAACTTCCACACCGTCAAGCCGTTCGACGAGGCGCTGCTGATCGCCAGCGCCGGAAAGACGGGCGCGGTCGTGAGCGCGGAGAACCACTCGATTTTAAACGGCCTGGGCGGCGCGGTCGCCGAGTGCCTGTCGGAGAACCGCCCCGTGCCGCTGCGCCGGGTCGGGGTGCGGGACCACTTCGGCGAGGTAGGGCTCACCGAGTTTCTCAAGGAGAAGTACGGCCTCACGGCGAAAGACATCGCGGCGGCAGCCAGATCCGCCGTCGCGGCGAAAAAGGGATAAACGGCGCGGGGAAGGCCCCGCGCGAAGGAGGAGTTATCGTGCAAAAGATCATCATCGGTTCGGACAAATCGGGCTTTTCCCTCAAGGAGGCGGTCAAGGCCCACCTGCTTGAACGGGGCGTCGAGGTGGAGGACTGCGGCACCTTATCGCTCGAAGCGGGCATCCCCTATTTCGAGGTGGCGCCGGTCGTCGCCGAGCGGGTCCAGTCGGGCGAATTTTCGCGCGGCATCCTGATCTGCGGGACGGGCGCGGGCATGGCCGTGGTGGCCAACAAATACCGGGGCGTCTACGCCGTGGCGTGCGAGAGCGTCTACGCGGCGGAGAAATGCCGGGCGATCAACGACGCCAACGTCATGACGATGGGCGGCTGGATCGTCGCGCCCGAACTGGGCGTGGCCATGGTGGACAAATTCCTCGACACCGGCTTCACCGACAACCTCGAGGAGTGGCGCAGGGACTTCCTCAAAAACGCGCGCGTCAAGGTGGCGAATCTGGAAGAAACCATTTACAAATAAGGAGAGAGCGGCATGAAATACTTTTTGGACAGCGCAAAACTCGACGAGATCAAATTCGCCTACGAGCACTACTGCATCGACGGCGTGACCACCAACCCCAAGCACATCAAGCTGAGCGGCAAGCCGTTCATGCAGTGCGTGCGGGACATCGCGGCGTGGCTGCGGGAGACCGGCCTGGAGGGGACGGATTTCCCCGTCTCCTTCGAGATCAATCCCCACCTCGACCAGTGGGAGGAGATCGTGGCGGCCGCCAAGGAGGTCGCCTCCTACTCGAAGAACTACGCCATCAAAATCCCCTGCTGCGAGCAGGGGGTCATCGCCGCCAAAAAGCTCGAGGAGCAGGGCGTGCGCACCAACGTGACCCTCGTGTTCAGCCCCTCCCAGGCGATCCAGGCGGCCAAGCTGGGCGCGAAGTTCGTCTCCCCCTTTGTGGGCTGGAAGGAGAATAACGGCGAGGACGCGCTCGAATACATCTCCAGGATCGTGAAGATTTACCGCAACTACGACTACAGGACCGAGATCATTGTCGCCGCCGTGCGCAGCGGCAAGCAGATCGTCGACTACGCCTGCGCGGGCGCGGACATCGTCACCTGCGGGCTGCAGGTCTACAAGGACTCCTTCGAGCATCCCTTCACCTCCTACGGCCTCGGCGTCTTCCGCGACGCGTGGGACAGCACCGTGAAGGAATAAGGACACACATCCATTGACAGGAGGAAACGATATGAGCGACTATAAAGGCGTGCTGCACGAGACGGCGGTCCGCTTCCCCGACACTGACATCTGGATGGACTCCTGCGGGGAGGAGGAGCTGGACTACGGCCTCGCGCGCGGCATCGTGGGTGCGACGAGCAACCCGATCATCGTGGGCGCGGTGGTCAAGAAGGAGCTCCCCTACTGGGAGCCCCGCATCCGCCGGCTGATCGCGGAGAACCCCTCGGCCACCGAGGACGAGATCACCTGGCTGCTCCTCTACGAGGTGGGCCGGGAGCGCAGCAAAAAGCTGCTGCCCGTCTTTGAAAAATTCAAGGGCAGGAAGGGCCGCCTCTCGATCCAGGTGAACGCGAAATACTACCGCAGCAAGGACAAGATGGTCGAGCAGGCCGTCATGCTCAACACGCTCGGCAGAAATATGCAGGTCAAGCTGCCCGCCTCCGCCGCCGGCGTCGAGGCGATGGAGGAGGCCACCTACCGCGGCGTGTCGATCAACGCGACGGTGAGCTTCACCGTGGCGCAGGCGGTCGCCGTGGCGGAGGCCGTCGAGCGCGGCCTCGCGCGCCGGAAGGCCGAGGGCCTGCCCTGCGATGAGATGGCGCCCGTCTGCACCATCATGATCGGCCGCACCGACGACTGGATGAAGGCCGCGACCGCCGCCGAGGGCGTCACCGTCATCCCCGAGGCGCTCGAGTGGGCGGGCGTCGCCGTCATCAAGAAGGCGTACGCCATCTACAAGGAGCGCGGCTACACCACCCGGCTGCTGAGCGCCGCCAACCGCAACGTCTACCACTGGTCCGAGCTGGTGGGCGGCGACCTCTGCCAGACGATCAACTACAAGTGGCAGCAGCGCCTCAACGGCGGCTGCGACATGCCCGTGGAGGACCGCATCGGCGAGCCGGTCCCCGCGGAGTACCTCGCCGCCCTCGAAAAGCTCGGCGAGTTCCGCAAGTCCTACGACGAGGACGGCATGAAGCCGGAGGAGTTCGTCCGCTACGGCGGCTTTCACGACACGATCAAGACCTTCCTCGCCGGATACGACGATCTGGTCTGCCTCGTGCGCGGCTACATGATCTGATCCCCGTCATGACAGGGCCCTCCGGGCGGCGCCGGCAGGTTTGCCGGCGCCGCCCTTCCTGATGCGAAAAACCGCCCCGGCCGTAAGGCCGGGGCGGTTTGATCCGTTTTTTGGGGGTGGGAGGCTACGCCTCGCCGCCCGTGTCGATCAGGTAGGTCTTGATGGCGGTCGCGGCGGGGCCGATGTAGTCGGTCTTCCAGGAGAGGGCGCTGCGCTGGAAGAGCTCCCGCCCGATGAAGGGATTGAGCCGCACGACCTCGTCGATGAAGCGGTCGGCCGCGCCGGGCACCTCGAAGAGCACGCCGTAGAGGATGACCCGGTCGGGGGAGAAGACCTGAATCGCGTTGTTCACGCCGATGGCCAGATCGTGCACGCAGGCCTCGAAGAAGCCGCGCAGGGCGGGGCAGTCGGCGGAGAGGTAGGAGATGATGTTCGTGACGTGCGGCGCGCCGTGCGCCTCCCGCACCTGCTGGAGCGCGGGCTCGCCGGGCAGCAGCTCGAGGATCTTCTCCTCGATGCGGGAGAGGTTCACGCCCGTCTCGAGGCAGCCCCTGCGCCCGCATTTGCAGGTGCGGCCGTCGTTTCGGTAAAAGTAGGTGTGCCCGATCTCGGAGGAGTGGAAGGTGTGGTCCTTGCAGATCACGCCGCCGATCGAGGAGGCCGACCCGACGCCGGGGCCCCATTTGAGCGCGATGACGTTGGAATCGGTCGCGCAGCCGAGCAGGATTTCGGCGTTGAGGAAGGCGCAGACGTTGTTCTCCACGCAGATGGGGAAGGGCAGTTCCTTTTCCAGAAGCTGCCGGATGGGGACCTGCCCCTCCCCGAAGATGCTGAAGGGGTTGAGGCTGACCCCCGCCTCCTGGTCGACCGAGCCGACGATGCAGACGCACGCCCCGAGTACCCGTTCGCAGGGGATGTTGTTTTCCCACAGCAGGCGGATGCAGGCGTCGGCGAGCTTTTTGAAAAAATGCTCCGCGTCGTAGGGGGCCTCGACCGAGAAGGAGGTCCAGGCGACCGCCTGCCCGCGCAGGTCGGTGATCGCGATGATGTGCCCGTTGTAGTGCAGGCTCACCGCGATGGCGTATTTATAGGTGCCGTTGATGTCCAGGGGGCATTTCTTGCGGCCGGGACTCTGGGATTTGCCGCCGTCCGACTGGATCAGCAGGCCCTTCTGGATGAAATCGTTGCAGATGGACGTCAGCGTCGCAGTGGTCAGGTTCAGTTCCTCCGCGAGGTCGGTGCGGGACATCCCCCCGTTGCGCAGCAAAAGCTGCAGCACCGCGGATCGGTTGATCTGCTTGACGTTGGTCATGTTGACGCCGGTTGGTAACATAGCCCTTCAACTCGTTTCGGTACAGTAATGGTGGTCGCGGGCGCGCGCCCGCGGAGTTCCCCTCAAAAGCATTATACTCCACAGTAGGCGTTAAATCCACCGTCAACCGGCAAAACCACGCCGGTGATGAAGGACGCCGCCTGCGGGGAGAGCAGGAAAAGGAGCGCCCCGGAGAGCTCGTCGATCTCGCCGAACCGCCCCATCGGGGTGCCCGCGAGGATTTTGCGCGCGCGGTCGGTAAAGCCGCCCTCCGCGTCCAGCAGGTTGGGCCGGTTCTGGTTGGTGATGAAGAAGCCGGGCGCGAGGGCGTTCACACGGATGCCCTCCTTCGCAAAATAGGTGGCGAGCCACTCGGTGAAGTTGGAGACGGCGGCCTTCGCGGCGCTGTAGGCGGGCAGCTTGGTCAGCGGCCTATACGCGTTCATAGAGGAGACGTTCAGGATCGAGCAGCCCGGGCGGCCCGGCATGTCCGCGGAAAAGACCTGGGTGGGAAGGAGGGTGCCAATAAAATTCAAATCGAAGACGAATTTGAAGCCGTCAAGGTCGAGACGGTAAAAATCCCGGACGCCCTCCGCCGCGCGGGAGAAGAATTCGTCGTCGGTGTTGCCTCTGGGGTTGTTGCCCCCCGCGCCGTTGATGAGAAGGTCGCAGGGCCCAAGGTCGTCGAGGACCCGGCGGTGGACCTCCTCGAGGCTTTCCCGGTCGAGCATGTCGGCGCGGTAGGCCCGCGCCTCATATCCGTCCGCGCGGATGGCGCGGGCGGCTTCCTCGGCGGCCCGCCCGTCAATGTCGAGCAGTGCGACCCTCACGCCCGCCCGGGCGAGGACGCGCGAAAAGTGGCTGCACATGACCCCGCCGGCGCCTGTCACAACGGCTGTTTTTCCGGACAGGCCGGCGGGGAAGGTCATGGGTGCTGGCATGCTGGCTACCTCTTTTCCACACCAATAATAAACATAACTAATTAATACTATGAGAATTATATCCTACTACCGATATAAATGCAAGATAAAAAGGCAAAAAATAAGCAGATTATCTAATAAAGAAATGGAATTATTAAAAGAATTGTCAATTGACGGCAAAACAAACGGCGAATATAATAAATACATAAATATTAATCATATTAATTAATTGCTTTTGGCGCCCCAAATCCGGATTCCTTTTGCAGGATGCAAATGAAATAATCGTATAATTCAAAAAAGGGAGGATACTTATGAAAAACCTGAAAAAGCTGATTACGGCCGTTCTGGCGGCCGCGATGGTTCTCTCCGTTGCGGGCTGCGGCTCCAGCAACACCCCCAGCGCCCCGGAAACGAACAGCACGGCCGCAAGCGGCGGCGAGAGCCAGGGTGCGGCGCTCACGAAGATCACGGCGAGCGGACAGCCCTACAGCCACACCCTCCCCGCCTGGCTGGCGGAGCAGGACGGCCTCTACGAGCAGGCCGGCATGGGCTTTGAAATGATCATGTTCACCGGCGGCGCCGCGCAGAACGAGGCGCTCGGCGCGGACGAGTGGGACGTCGGCACCATGGGTTCCCCGCCGTCCATCACCGGCGGCGTGGCCTACGGCGTGCACGTCATCGGCTTCGGCTCGCCCGACGACAAGGCGGTCACCATCTGGGCGCGTCCGGACAGCGACGTGGCGCAGGTCTCCGGCGAGGTTGACGGCTACCCGGACATCAAGGGCAACGCCGACACCTGGAGGGGCAAGACGATCCTCTGCCCGACCTCCACCTCCGCGCACTTCACGCTGATCGCAACCCTCAAGACGATGGGGCTCACCACCGAGGACGTCAACATCATCGACATGGGCGTCGCGCAGGGCTTTACCGCCTTCAAGGCGGGCGAGGCGGACATCGTCTGCCTGTGGGACCCGCAGGGCTTTGACGCGGAGAAGGAAGGCTGGACCTGCATCTCCTCCGGCGAGGCGACCGGCGAGGCGATGCCCACCGTCATCGTGGCCTCCGAAAAGGCGATGGCCGAAAAGCACGACGAGATCCTCGAATACCTCGACATCTACTTCCAGGAGTCCGAAAAGTACGCGAAGGACCTCGACGCCTACGCGCAGGCCCTGATGGACATCGGCATTGAAAACGGCGTCGAGCAGGACTACGAGACCTCCTATAAATGCGCCGAGAAGCGCCCGCTCCAGACGCTGGACGACGAGATCGAGTGGTACAAGGGCGAGGTCGGCAGCCGCAAGGCGGACATCGCGATGGAGAACCTGATGGACTTCTTCGTCTACACCGGCACGATCGAGGAGGCCGACAAGCAGAAGCTGATCGACAACGGCTTCGTCGACAGCAGCTTCATCGAGGAACTGGCCGCCCGTTACGGCAAAACCCTGAACTGATCCGTAACGCCGGCCGTCGGGAAGAGGGGGCGCGAGCCCCCTCTTCCAATGAGAACGACACAAACGATTTGTTGGATTGGGTGAGTATATGGACAAAGCAAAAAACAAAAAGCGAAATCTGATTCTCCTGAGCATTTTGGGGCTGGTGCTCTTTTTCGGCACCTGGGAGCTGCTTGTCCACGTGGGCGTCATCTCCGAGCGGAACCTCTGCGCACCGTCGACAGCGGTCCAAACCTTCCTTTACAAGCTGACCAACACCAAGCCGGACGGAGCCACGCTCTTCGCTCACTTCTTCTCCAGCATCAAGCTCTCCCTCGCGGGATTCGTGCTGGCGGTGGTGATCGGCATTCCGCTGGGGCTCTTCATGGGCTACTACAAGGGCATGGATTCCTTCTTCACCCCGCTGTTCGAGGTGGTCCGCCCGATCCCGCCGATCGCGTGGATCCCGATCGTCATCCTCACGCTGGGCATCGGCTTCAAGGCGAAGGTATTCATCATCTTCATCTCGGCGTTCGTTCCCTGCGTGGTCAACTCCTACCTGGGCATCAAGCTGACCGACCCCACCCTCATCGACGTGGCGCAGACCTTCGGGGCGAGCCGGTGGCAGATCTTCCGGACGATCTGCATTCCCTCTTCGATGAACATGGTCTTCACCGGCGTGCGCGTCTCGCTGGCGGCCTCCTGGTCCACGCTGGTGGCCGCGGAGATGCTGGCGTCCACCAAGGGGCTGGGCTACATGATCCAGATCGGCCGCAACCTGATCCGTCCGGACATCATCATCGTCGGCATGCTGACGATCGGCCTGGTGGGCGCGCTGATGGGCTGGGTGCTGAGCCTGTTTGAGAAGAAAGTCGCTCCCTGGAGGTATAAGTGATGAACGATAAAGTGAAAAAGCTCCTTTACGGGCTGCTTTCGGTCTCCTCCCTGGCGCTCTTCGTGGTCGTGTGGGTCGTCCTCTCCCACGCGGAAGGGACGATGCTTCCCACCCCGACGGCGACCTTCTCGCGGTTTATCGACATTATGCAAAACCCCATCTCCAAAGCGACCCTCCCGGTACATATCTGGGTCAGCCTGCGGCGGGTGCTCATCGCCTTCCTCTTCGCGGTGGTCATCGGCATCGCGCTCGGCGTGGGGCTCGGCTGGAGCGAAAAGTTCAACGCCTTCTTCGGCCCGCTCTTTGAGATGATCCGCCCGATCCCGCCGATCGCGTGGATCCCGATGATCATCATCTGGTTCGGCATCGGCGAAACGGCCAAGATCGTCATCGTCTTCATCGGGGCCTTCACCTCGATCGTGCTGAACACCAGCGCGGGCATCCGGGCGATCGACCCGCTGCTCATCAGCGCCGGCAAGGTGCTCGGCGCGAACAGGCGCCAGCTGCTCGTCGACGTGGCCATGCCCGCGACCATCCCCGCGATCCTCGCGGGCATCCGGACGGCGCTTTCAAGCGGCTGGATGTGCGTGGTGGCCGCCGAGATGATCGCGGCCCGGCAGGGCGTCGGCTTCCTGATCGTCCGCGGGCAGGAGATCGGCGACACCGCCCTCATCGTGGTGTGCATGTTGGCAATCGGCATCGTGAGCGCGCTGCTCTCGCTGTTCCTGACGAAAATGGAAGGAGTGCTTTGCCCGTGGCAGTTCTCAAAGACACAATAATCATCAAGGACCTCGCAAAGACCTTCTACCTGAAGAGCGAGACCAAAGAGGTGCTCAAGGACATCAACATCACCGTCAAGGAGAACGAGTTCCTCGTCCTGCTCGGCCCCGGCCAGTGCGGCAAGACGGTGCTCCTGAACATCCTGGCGGGGCTGGACGTCCCCACCGGGGGGGAAATCACCTTCGTGAACGGCCGCCCGCCGATGGGCGACCTGGGGGTGGTCTTCCAGCGGTACGCCCTCTTCCCCTGGAAAACGGTCATGGGGAACGTGGAGATCAACCAGAAGTTCAAGGGCAAATCCAAGGCGGAGCGGCAGGCGGCCGCGCAGAAATACATCGAGCTCGTCGGGCTGCAGGGGTTTGAAAACTCCCTGCCCAAGCAGCTTTCGGGCGGCATGCAGCAGCGCGTGGGCATCGCCCGGGCGTACGCCAGCGAATCGGACATCATGCTGCTCGACGAGCCGTTCGGCGCGCTCGACGCGCAGACGCGCTACTCGATGGAGGATGAGATCCTGCGCATCTGGGAGAAGGACCGCCGCACGGTCATCTTCGTCACCAACAACGTGGAGGAGGCCATCTACCTCGGCGACCGCATCATCCTGCTGGGCGGGCACCCCACCGGCGTGAAGAAGGAATATGTGCCCGACCTGCCCAGGCCGAGGAACTATACCGATCCGGCGTTCCTGAAATTGCGCAACGAGATCGTTGCCAACACGGACCTGGTGCTGTAAGCGGGAGGAGGCAGAACAGATGAGCGAAAACGACAACGTGAAAGTCCGGGTCAGAAACCTCACAAAGTGCTTCGGCGACCTGAAGGTGCTCGACAACGTCTCCTTCGATATCCAGAAGGGCGACTTCGTCTGCATCGTCGGCCCCACCGGCTGTGGGAAAACGACCTTTTTGAAATGCCTCGTCCGGCTCTTCTCCCTCACCGAGGGGGAGATCCTCGTGGACGGGGAACCGGCGGACCCCAAAAAGCACAACCTCAGCTTCGTCTTCCAGAACCCCTCGCACCTGCCCTGGCTGACGGTCGAAAAGAACATCCGCTACGGGCTGGAGCTGAAAAAATATCCCGAGCAACTCATCCGGGAGCGCACCGAGGAGATCCTCGGCCTGCTCGGCCTGGACAAGGTGCGCAACTCCTACCCGCACGAGCTGTCCGCCTCGACGGTGCAGCGCATCGTCATCGGGCGCAGCTTCGCGATGCACCCCGACCTGCTGCTGATGGATGAGCCCTACGGCCAGATGGACATCAAGATGCGCTACTACCTCGAGGACGAGGTCATCAAGCTGTGGCAGGCCACCGGCTCGACGGTCATCTTCATCACCCACAACGTCGAGGAGGCGGTCTACCTCTCCAACAAGTGCCTCATCCTCTCCCAGAAGCCCACGACGGTGAAGGAGGAGCTGAAGATCGACCTGCCGCGCCCGCGCGACATCGCCTCGCCGGAGTTTGTCCGCCTGCGCGAATACGTCACCTCGCAGATCAAATGGTGGTGATCTCCGTTTGAAGACGGTACCGATCGCCGAAAAGGGGGATTTATGAGCATGGAACAGATTCAGAACCGCGTCGCGCGGCTGACCGCGATCCAGAAGATCGAGATGGCGGACGCCCCGATGCCGAAGGCCGGCCCGGGCGAGGTCGTCGTCAAAACGGAGTACTGCGGCATCTGCGGCTCGGATATGCATTTTTACACCCACGGGAGCATCGGCAAGAAGGTCGCGCCCTTCCCGTTCATCCTGGGGCACGAGTGCTCCGGCTACGTCGCCGAGCTGGGCGAGGGGGTCACGACCCTCAAGGTCGGCGACCGCGTCGCGCTCGAGCCGGGCGTCCCCTGCGGCAGGTGCGAGCTCTGCCGCGAGGGGCTCTACAACCTCTGCCCCGACGTGCGCTTCATGGCCGCGCCGCCCTTCGACGGCGCGCTGCAAAACTACCTCGCCCATCCGGCCGACCTGTGCTTCCGGCTCCCCGACTCGATGACCATGCAGGAGGGCGCGATGCTCGAGCCGCTCGCCGTCGGGATGCACGCCGCCAAACGCGGCGGCGTCACGATGGGGCAGAGCGTCTGCATCCTCGGCTCGGGCACCATCGGGATCATGACCCTGCTCGCCTGCAAGGCGCTGGGCGCGACCCGCATCGTCGTCTCCGACCTCATCGAAAGCCGTCTGGAGAGCGCGAAGGCGTTCGGCGCGGACGTCGTCGTCAACCCCAGGGAGCAGGATCTGGAGGCGGCCGTGATGGAGCTGACGGGCGGCGCGGGCTGCGACGTCGTGTTCGAGACGGCGGGCAGCCCCCACACGATGGTCGACACGTGGAAATACGTCAGGCGGGGCGGCGTCATCACGCTGGTGGGCAACATCACCGCCGACGTGCCCTACAGCTTTTTGGAGATTTCCCGCAAGGAGGTGGACATCCGCCCCGTCTTCCGCTACCGCAACCTCTATCCGATGCTGATCGAGGCGGTCGCGAGCGGAAAGATCGACCTTTCGGGAATCCGGCCGCGCGAGTTCCCCTTCGGGGAGAGCGACGCCGCGTTCCGGTATACCGCGAACAACGCGCAGGAGGTCATCAAGACGCTGATCAGGGTGTCCGAATGACCGCATGAAGAGAGAAGGACCCTACAAAAGGCCGCGGAGGCGGGGCAGGTTGCCCCCCCCCCCCGCCGGTGGCCCACCCCCCAAACATGGGGCGGTGGGATTTAAACAAAAAACAACCCCC
>NZ_JAPJQF010000013.1:0-24792 GCF_030825285.1 Anaerotruncus massiliensis (ex Togo et al. 2026) | reverse complement strand
CCCCCCCCCCCTCTTTAAACGCTCTCGCGGCAATCGTCTTGGCGCTTTGTTGTCTGGTGGGGTGGTTTATGTTTATATGACAGAAACGTAAATCGCCCCCGGCCGGGATTTACGCGGCCGGGGGCACGAAGGGGAGAAACAGGTGTTCGGATTTACAGGACCGCCGCCACCTTGGAGGTGATCCCCTCGAGGTTGAAGGCGTCGACGTAGCGCTCGATCGATTTCATGACCGCGTTCACGACGATCCGGTGGGGGTCCAGCCCGGCGGCTTCGAGGCCCGCGTACATTTTGGCGATCTCCGCCTTGACGTCCGGATCGTTGAAGGTGTAATGGCCGCAGATTTCGACCACCTCGGCGGAGAGCGCCTCGTCCGCCAGCACCTGGTCGACGGTGTAGCCGCGCGCGTCGCCGACCATCCATTTGCGCCAGCGCTGGCTTGCGATCGAGGCGCGGGTGAACACCTCGGGGAACCGGGAGGGGCCGGAGAGCATCTTCCGGTCGCAGAGCCACCGCTCGATCCTTGCCAGCCGCAGGAGCGTCTGGGTCTCGACCACGCCGTATTCGGGCGCGACGTTGGTGGCGGTGATGCCGAGCGCGGGGTGCAGCTCGAGGATGAAGTCGGAGAGGTAGTCGCCGTTGTGCTCCTTGAGGCCGACCCCGTGCACCCGGGCGGCTTTGGAGAGGGCGACCGCCTGGTCGGCGTTGAAGTGGCCGACGTTCTCGGTCAGGCGGGTGAGGGTGCCGGTCTGGCCGACGATGTACACCGGCAGCGGCAGGCCCTTGGCGTTCAGCCGCTCGACGAGCGTGTTGATGAACTGGTTGTAGGACTCCACACCGGTGAGCCCGCCGTTGGTCTCCTCGGTGCCCACCTCGTAGGCCACGGGCGGCAGGCCGAGCGCCTTGCGCTGCGCCTCGCAGTATTCGATCAGCTCGATCGTGAGGTCGAGCACCATGTCCATCGGGACCACGTCGCCCACGTCGGGGATCTTGGTGGGGTCGATGTGCAGCAGGTCGAAGCCCGCCTTGAGGTCGTACAGATAGGAGCGATTGCCCAGCTCCATCGCCTCGGCCACCGGGAGCTTGTCGCTGCGCTCCTTGTCCCGCTGCCACGGGCCGCCGTGGTCGCGGCAGAGGTAATAGAGCCCGTCGTACCGGCAGCGCCCGGCGATCTTGGCGATGTCCCGCCGAAAGGTGTCCTGGTTCCACGAGCAGACGTACCCGCCGCCGAATTCGTCCGCGTCCACCTGGTTGCGGCTGGCGATGAACATCACGGGGAAGTCCTTCTTCTTCGCGAGCAGGAAGCACGCCTCAATGAGGTTTTCGGACATCGGCCCGATCCCCAGCATGGTGCAGCGCAGGTTCTGCGCCTCTTCGAGCTTGTAGATGCCCTGCATGAATTCCCTGAGTCCCGGTTTTTGCATCTGGATGACCTCCAATTCTATGACGTCGGTTCATAACGTTCCGTTTACAGCAGGTCGCGCGCCAGCAGGATCGCCCCGGTGGTGCCGACCAGCCCGCCGAGCTGCGCCCGCGCGAGCCGGATGTGGTGCGCCGTGTCGGTGTAGCAGTACCGCCGCGCGGACGCGAGGACCGGCCCCTCCATCAGGTCCCAGGCGTTGGAGACCCCGCCGCCGAAGACGAACAGGTCGGGGTCGAGCACCTGGTTGAGGATGCCCACCGCGATCCCCAGCTTGCGCATCGCGGCATCCCAGACGCCGGCGCAAAGTTGGTCGCCCGCCCGCACGCCGCATTCGACGTCGTAGGCGGTGACCTCCTTCTTCCCGGCGAGAAAACCGCCGGGTCCGGCCTTGGCTGCCAGCTCCCGCGCCCTCCGGGCGATCGAGCTTCCGGAGGCGTAGAGCTGGACGCACCCGCGGCCCCCGCAGGGGCAGGGCGGGCCGTCGGGGTCGACGGTGACGTGGCCGAGCTCGCCCGCGAAGCCGTGCGCGCCCTCCAGCAGGCGGCCTCCCGCGCAGATCCCGCCGCCGATGCCGGTGCTGACGGTCAGGTAGACAACCGTGCCGCAGCCGCGGCCCGCGCCCGCCCTGGCCTCGGCGTAGGCGGCGGCGTTCGCGTCGTTTTCGAGCCGCACGGGCACGCCGAACCGCTCCTCAAACAGCCGCCGCACGGGCACCTCCCGCCAGCCGGTGGTCGCGACCTGCACGATGCTGCCCGCCGCGAGATCGAGCGGGCCGGGGCAGCTGATCCCGATGCCGGAGAGCTCCTTCAACGTGGCGCCGCGCGCCGCGAGCAGCTCACCGACCATGGCGGCGGCGGCTTCAAACACGGGGGAGAAGTCCGCGCCGGGAGGGGTCGCGCGGCGGACGGTGCCGAGGATGACGGCGTCATCCGCAGCGATGGAGGCGGCGATTTTGGTGCCGCCGATATCGACGCCGGCCCAGTACATATCCCAATCCCTCCTCCTGTTTGGTAGGTGGCTTTAATATATCACGATAAGATATTTATGTCAACAACAAATGCAAATAAAAAATAATGTGACCATCAAATTGCATATAAAACAAGAAATTTATAGTGAATATTAATGAAATTGGCGCAAAAAGATTGCGAAAGATATTTTGTCGTGATATCATTTAGGAAAAGTTTACATCACGATGTGATATCGGATGTTTGCCGGCCGCGCAGGCCGTGGAAAGGGGAATGATCCGTATGCAATCGCTGAAGGTCGGCCTGGTCAGTTCGTCCCAGCTCAGCTTCCCGGGCGACAAAAAAAGCGTCTATGAGGCGAGCGCCCAAAAGCTGCGGGCGCTGTCCGGGCAGCTGGGCTTCGAGCTCTATGTCCATCCCGGCACCGTCATCACGCCGGACGACGGCTACGCCGCCGTGAAGGCCCTCGAGGGGGAGGGCGTGGATTTCATCCTGCTGCAGTGCACCAGCTTTTCGGCGGGCGCGCTCGCCCCGATCTTCGCCCGCGCCCGGGCGGCGCTCGGCCTGTGGGCGATCCCCGAGCATGCCGACCGGGGGGTGCTGCCCTTCAACTCCTTCTGCACCATCAACATGTATTCCGGCATCATCGGCCACTACCTCAAGGATTACAACATCCCGATCAAATGGTTCTTCGGGGACGTGGAGGACCCGCTCTTCCGCGGCCGCCTCGCGGTCACCGTGCGCGCGCTGCGCGCGATCAAGAACCTCAAGGCCTCCAAGGTCGCGCTGATCGGCGGCATCGCCCCCGGCTTCGACGACCTCTACGACGACGAGCGCACGCTCATCCGCCGCTTCGACGGCATCCGCATCAACCGGCTGCACGAGTATTCCGAGGTGCGCGACCGCGCGGTCGCCTACTCCGCCGCGCAGGTGTCCGCCGAGATGGAGCGCATCGCCGCCGAGGCGGGCGGGGTGCTCAACCGCCGGGCGGACGAGACCCTCGAAACGAACGCCCGCTTCTCGCTGGCCTACGACGACTTTATTAAGGAGTATGGCTACGACGCGATCGCGGTCAGCTGCTGGCCGAAGTTCCAGGACGAGTTCCAATACAGCGTCTGCGCGGTCGTGGGCGGGCTCAACGACAAGGGGATCCCCACCGCCTGCGAGGGGGACCTCACGAGCGCGATCAGCATGCTGCTGTTCAAATACCTGTCCGACGACGTGGGGATGCTCATGGACATGGGCGCCTTCGACCGGGCGGACGACACGGTGCTCATGTGGCACTGCGGCCCCGCCGCCAGCCGGTTCTGTCGGCAGAACGGCTACCGGCTCAGCGTCAACTACCACGGCATGGCGCACGAGGAGGGCGCGAAAGAGCCCAACTGCTGCGGCGTGACGCGGGACATGGTCTTCGATCCCGGCGAGGTGACCATCGCGCGCATCTCGGGGGAGGCCGACGAGCTGCTCGTCGCGAACGGCAGCTTCCTCGGGGACACGAAGCCGAGCTTCTACGGCTCGCGCGGCTGGCTGGGCGGGCTCTCCCTCAACGGGGCCCCCATCGGCGCGCTCGACCTGGTCAACACGCTGCTGGTGCGGCGGTTCTCCCACCATTTCCCGATCGTGCGGGGAGATTATTCAAAGGAGCTGCTCGAGGCGATGGGCTGGCTCGGCATGAAGAAGATCGAGCCGGTCCCCTACGCGGACTACTTACAGGCCCCCAATTGGTAATCCGGCGCCGGAAGACGCCAGAAATACACAGAAACGAGAGAATTTGGAGGTAAAAGAATGAAAAAGATCCTTTCCGCGCTACTCGTTGTCATGATCGTCCTGTCGCTGGGCGCGTGCGGTTCCGAGCCTGCTGCGGCCCCGTCCGAGACGGCCCCCGCCGCCGACGCGGCCCCGTCCGAGGAAGCCCCGGCCGAAGAGCCCGCGGCGGCTCCCGCACAGATCACCATCGGCGCGTCCATCCGCAAATACGACGACACCTACCTCACCGAGCAGCGCAACAACATGAAGATCAAGGGCGACGAACTCGGCGTCACGATCGACTTTACCGATTCCAAAGCCGATCAGACCACCCAGAACAACAACATCGACATGTACATCACCAAGGAGTACAACGCCCTGGCGATCAACATGCAGGAGCGTTCCGCGGCCGACGTCGTGATCGAGAAGGCCAAGAACGCCAACATCCCGGTCGTCTTCTTCAACACCGAGCCGTTTGAAGAGGCCATGGCGATGTGGGATAAGGTCTACTATGTCGGCGCGAAGGCGGAGGAATCCGGCCTCATGCAGGGCAAGGCGATGGTCGATTACTGGAACAGCCATCCGGAAGCCGATAAGAACGGCGACGGCATCGTTCAGTACGTCATCATCATGGGCGAGCCCGGACATCAGGACGCCGAGCTGCGTTCCGAGTACTGCGTCAAGGCGATGACCGACGCGGGCCTCCAGGTGGAAGAGGTCGCGAAGGACACCGCGATGTGGGACCGCGTCAAGGGCCAGGACAAGATGGCCACCTTCCTCGCGGCGCATGACAACATCGAGGCGGTCTTCTGCAACAACGACGACATGGCGCTCGGCGCGATCGAAGCGCTCAAGGCGCAGGGCTACTTCACCGGCGACAAGTATATGCCCGTCTTCGGCGTCGACGCGACCGAGCCCGGCAAGGAAGCCATCATCGAAGGCACCATGCTCGCCACCTCCCTGAACGACGCGAAAAACCAGGGCTTCGCGGTGGTCCAGCTCTGCGACCTGCTCGCCAAGGGCGAAACCCCGACCTCCGAGAGCCTCGGCTACGAGATGGACGGCCAGTACGTCTGGATTCCGTACGTCGCGGTGAGCAAGGAGAACGTGGACCAGTTCAGCTGATCCGCGCCAGGCATACCAGCACGCGCGGGGGACGGGTTCCCGTCCCCCGCGCTCCTAAAGGGGGAACTCAGCGAGATGAGTGAAAACGGCTACATCCTGGAAATGAACAACATCACCAAACGATTCCCCGGCGTCCTGGCGCTTGACAAGGTCACCCTCAAGGTGCGTCCCGCCACCGTGCACGCCCTGATGGGCGAAAACGGCGCGGGAAAATCCACCCTGATGAAATGCCTGTTCGGCATCTACGTCCGCGACGAGGGCGACGTGATCCTGGACGGGCAGCCGGTCAATTTCTCAGGCGCGCTCGACGCGATCGAACACGGGATCGCAATGATCCACCAGGAGCTCCACCCGGAGCCCCACCTGAGCGTCATGGAGAACATCTGGCTGGGGCGGTTCCCGATCAAAGGGATCGTTGTCGATTATAAAAAGATGTATAACGACACCCGGGACCTGCTCGAGCGGCTCAACCTCCACCTCGACCCGAAGGCGCTCGTCAAGACGCTCTCCGTATCGCAGATCCAGTCGATTGAAATCGCAAAGGCGGTTTCCTTTAACGCGAAGGTAATCATCATGGACGAACCGACCTCCTCGCTGACTTCCGACGAGGTCGACCACCTGTTTACGATCATAAACGACCTGCGCTCCAAGGGAGTCGCAATCATCTACATCTCCCATAAGATGGAGGAAATCAAGAAAATTTCCGATGAGGTCAGTATCATGCGCGACGGTACGATGATCGGTACCTGGAATGCCGCCGACCTCACGACGGATATGATCATCTCCAAGATGGTCGGGCGGGACATGAGCAACCGCTTCCCGCCCAAGACGAACAAGCCCGGCGAGGTCTACATGCGCGTCGAGGGGTTCTCGTCGATCCACGACCGCAGCTTCCAGGACGTGAGCTTCGAGCTGCGCCGCGGAGAAATCCTCGGACTGGGCGGCCTGGTGGGCGCGCAGCGCACCGAGCTGGTCGAGGCGATCTTCGGCCTGCGCGCGCTCAGGGCGGGCAAGCTCTACCTCGACGGGAAGGAGATCCGGGTGCACAACTCGACCGACGCGATGGACAACGGCATCGCCCTGCGCACCGAGGACCGCAAGGGCTCGGGCATCTTCCCGGTGCTGGGCGTGGGCGAAAACACCTACATCGCCGTCTACAAGCGCCTGGCGCGCTTCCTCGGCCTGATCAACGGCCGGCGCTGCAACGAGCTGGCCGAGGAGAGCATCGAACGCCTGTCGATCAAGACGCCGAGCATCCGCACCCCGATGAACAGCCTGTCGGGCGGCAACCAGCAGAAGGTGCTTTTCGCCCGGTGGCTGCTGACCGAGCCGGAGGTCCTGCTGCTCGACGAACCCACGCGCGGCATCGACGTGGGCGCGAAATACGAGATCTACACGATTATGGCCGACCTCGCGGCGCAGGGCAAATGCGTCGTGATGATTTCGAGCGAAATGCCCGAGCTGATCGGCATGGCCGACCGGGTCATGGTGATGTGCGAGGGCAAAAAGGCCGGTGAACTTGAGGGCGACGCGATCAATGAAGAGGAGATCATGCGCCTTGCCACCAAATTTATGGTTTAGAAAAGAGGCCGGAATATGGATGCAACGAACAAAACTTCCAAAAAACTGATTCGCTTCCTCGGCGACAACGCGATTACCCTCTGTCTGGTGGTGCTGGTGGTCGTCATCATCTGCATCAACCCGAAATTCTTCTCCTTCAACGTCCTGCGCGACGTCCTGCTCCAGAACGCGACCAAGCTGATCATGGCCTGCGGCATGATGTTCGTGCTCATCTCGGGCGGCGTCGACCTGTCGGCCGGACGCATTCTCGGGCTCGCGGCGGTGCTGACCGCCTCGCTCGGACAGACGATCGACTACAGCCGCCGGTTCTATCCCAACATGCCGGACATCCCGATCATCGTTCCGTTTCTGGTCGCGCTGGCCGTCTGCATGCTGCTCGGCCTCTTCAACGGCACCGTGATCGCGAAGTTTGCCATCCCGCCCTTCATCGTGACGCTGGGCACGCAGGTCATCGCCTGGGGCGTGAACCTCCTCTACTTCGACCTGCCGCCCAACTCCTCCCAGCCGATCGGCGGCGTCAAAAAGAGCATCACCTACATGGGCTCCGGGCTGCTGGGCGGCAAGGTGCCGGTCATCATCCTCATCGCGCTGGCGGTCACGCTCGCGGTGTGGTTCATCCTCAAAAAGCTGCGCTTCGGGCGCAACGTCTACGCGGTGGGCGGCAACGCCGAGGCGGCCAACGTCTCGGGCATCAAGGTGACGGCCACGCTGATCGGCGTCTACGGCATCGCCGGACTGCTCTACGGGCTCGCGGGCTTCCTCGAGTGCGCGCGGACGGGCGGCGCGACCTCCGCCTACGGCCTCAACTATGAGTTCGACGCGATTGCCTCCTGCGTCGTGGGCGGCGTCTCCAACACCGGCGGCATCGGCACCGTGCCGGGCATGGTCGTCGGCGTGCTGATCTTCGGCATCATCAACTACGGACTCACCTTCATCGGCGTCAACCCGTACTGGCAGCAGATTATCAAGGGCATCATCATTATCGCGGCGGTCGGCTTTGACATCCGGAAAAACCTCCGGCGCAAATAACAGATTCATTCCTCTGCGATACATACTGATCTGATCTATACCGGTACGGCGAAGATATCTCACTGGATATTTCCGCCTGCCGGCCTTTTTTCTGGAAACAAAATGGGACTAGGTTTTCAGCCGGACGCGTGCTATAATTTGACTGTTCCCCTCGCTTCGCGGCGGCAGCGTGAATTTGAATGATAAGGGATGATAACATGACGGAAACCGTCAGGCACGATTTGATGCGCAGCACGAACATGCTCAGCGTCTTTAACTGCATCCGCAAGCACGGCCCCATCTCCAAGCGCAGGATCCAGGAGGAGACGGGGCTGAGCTGGGGGGCGGTCTCCACCTTTTCCGCCGATCTGCTCGAACGGGGGATCATCAGCGAAACCGGGCGGGTGGACACCGGATCGCGCCGTTCGGCCACGGCGTTCGACATCAATCTGGAAAACAACCTCATCATCGGCATCGACACCAACGTCATCGGCATGACCGGCGTGATCATCGACCTCAAAAGCCGCGTCAAGACCAAGATCCACCAGGAGCTGGTCAGCAACCACATCTCCGAGTTGCTCGAGCAGATGAAGGGGATCATCCGCCTGCTGATGGCGGAGGTCAGCGACCAGTCGGTCATCAAGGGGATCGGCGTCGCCTTCCCGGGGCATGTCGACACCGAGCGCGGCGTCTCGGTGCTCGCCCGGCAGTTTTGCAGCCTCGAGCCGCTCGACATCTGCGGCATCTTGAAGGGGGAGTTCGGCCTGCCGGTCGTGATCGAGCACGACCCGAACTGCTGCGCGCTGTCGGAGCAGCTCTTCGGCGCGGGGCAGGGGCTGACCAACCTGCTCTATGTCCGCCTCTCCCGCGGCATCGGCATGGGCATCATCCTCGGCGGCGAAATCTACCACGGGTTCGCGGGCGCCACGGGCGAGATCGGGCACATCACGATGGACCCGGACGGCGGGCCCTGCTACTGCGGCAACAACGGCTGCCTGGAAATCTACGCCTCGTCGGAGGCGGTGCTGAGCCGGTGCGAGCAGGCCGCGCGCATGGGGGACGCCCCCCGGCTCGCGGAGCTCCTCGCGCGGGGGGAGCCCCTGACGCTCGAGACGGCGGAGAAGGCCGCGGCCGCGGGGGACGGGGCCGTCTACGACTTCTTCTACCGCGCCGCCGATTACGCGGGCCTCGCGGTATCCGCCGCCATCAACCTGCTCGATCCGCAGGCGGTCATCCTCGGCGGGGAGATGCCCGACGTGAAGGAGCCCTTCTACCGCCACCTGCGGGAGGTCATCGACAGACGGGTGTGGAACCGCCGCAGCATCGACATCCGCGTCTCCCACCTCGGGCGGTCGTCCGCCGCCATCGGGGCGGCCTCCCTCTTCATCCAGCAGGCGTTCTTCTCGGCCGTCGGGCCGGACGCCTCCTGAGGAGGCGCCGCGGATGTACCGTGCGGACAGCCACCTTCATTCGCTGCACTCGTTCGATTCCGCCGCGCCGATGGAGGCGCAGTGCGAAGCCGCGTGCGCGGCGGGGATGGAGGAAATCTGCTTCACCGAGCATTTCAGCGTGAACCCGCTGGTGCCGACCTACGGCTACCTCGACCGGGCGCGCTACGACGCCGATTACGCGGCCTGCCGCGGCGCGTTCGCCGGGAGGCTGCGCGTCTATAAAGGGATCGAGCTCTGCGAGCCCCACCGGTACGCCGAACGCTACCGGGAGCTCTTTGCGCGCGGGCCGGTCGACGCGGTCGTCGGCTCGGTGCACAACGTCGATAACGGCAAGCTGCGTGCCCTTGTGCGGGACGAGGGGCCCGACCGGGCGTGCGAGAGATATTTTTCCGAGCTGCGCGACATGGCCGGGCGGGCGGAGATCGACGTGGCCGCGCATTTCGACCTCGTCAAGCGGTATATCGGCGCGCCCTTCACCGAACGGGAGGTGGAGCACAACCTCCGGGTGATCGGGGAGATCCTCCAGATCCTCGTCGAGCGGGGGATCGCGCTGGAGCTGAACGGTTCCACCCTCGGCTCCCTCGGCCAGTTGATGCCCTGTGAAGAGATCGTGCGGCTCTACGCGCAAAAGGGCGGGCGGCTGCTCACCTTCGGCTCGGACGCACACAGCCCCGAAAAGCTCGGGCAGGGCTTTGCGGAGGCCGCCGCGCTTGCGAAGAGCTGCGGCTTTCCGGGATTTTACACCTACCGGGCGCGCCGCCCGGTCTTCCATCCGTTCGAGGATGAATGACTAGAAAAAACAGCCGCGAAAGCGGCTGTTTTTTTGTGCTGCCGTGCGGGCGCTACTGCGCCTGCTCGAGAAAGAGCGCGGCCGCGCCGAGCAGGGAGGCCTCGTAGCCGAGGCCGGTCGCGCGGATTTCAACGCCCGCGCAGGACTCGGCGGCGCGCGCGTCGAGCGCCGACCGCATCCGCGGAAGCAGCAGGCCGAGCGAGCGGGCGACGCCTCCGCCGAAATAAACCCGCTCGGGGTTGAGCATGCTCACGACGGGGGCGAGCGCCTGTCCGAGGTAGCCGCCCGCCCGATCGAAGAGCGCCCGCGCGGGCGAAAACCCGGCCTGCGCGAGCGCGGCGCAGCCCGCCGCGTCGGGGGACGCGCCCCGTTCCCGCGCGAGGGCGGCGGCTTGGGGGTCCTCCGCGAGCAGGAGGGCGAACCGGCGGGAGAGGGCGGCGCCCGAGGCGTGCGCCTCGAGGCAGCCGCGGCTACCGCAGGGACAGGGGAGGGGGTGCTCGAACTCGACCTTGCAGTGCCCGAGCTCCCCGGCGAGGCTGTTGCAGCCCAGCAGCACCCGCCCGTCCGCGACAACCGCGCCGCCGATCCCGGTGCTGACGGTGATCCAGAGGAAGTTTTCGGGCGCGCCGGCGAACCGGAGCTCGGCGCGGGCACAGTTGTTGACGTCGTTTTCGCACCAGAGCGCGCGGATGCCCAGCGCCTCCCGCAGGAATTCGGCCGCGGGGAAGTCCCGCCATCCCGCGCCGGGCGCGAGCAGCAGGACGCTGTGGCTGTGGTCGACCATGCCGGGCAGGCTCACGCCCACCCCCTCGAGCGCTTGGGCGGGGACGCCGTATTCCGCCGCGGCCTCGAGCAGCAGGGCGGCGCAGCGGTTGAAATGCGCCGCGCAGTCCGATTTTTCGGTGACGATCTGCTTTTCAATAAGCAGCTCTCCATTTTCGTTGACGATCCCCGCGATCGTTTTGCTTCCGCCGATGTCAATCGCGCCGATATACATTACAATCCCCCCAATGCGGCCTGTTCTTCGGAGATGCGGAAAAAGACCCGCCGGATAAACATGGCGGCCGCCCCGATCGCGGCGGAATCGCCGCCGAGCGAGGAGACGCGCAGATCGACCGGGCCGCTCCACGCGCGGCTTCCGACCGTCTCGCGCAGCCGTTCGATGCACAGGTCCGGGTAGGCGGCCAGCTCCCCCCCGATGACCACCGCGGCCGGGTCGATGATGTTCACGACGTTGGCTACGGCGATGCCCGCGTAGTCCGCCGCGCGGGAAAAGACCTCCGCGACCGCCCGTTCCCCCTGCCGCGCCGCCCGCGCGGCGGCCTCGAGGGTGATTGGGCCGTCCGCCGCGATCGAAGCGAGCAGCGGCGCCCGCCCGTCCGCCGCCAGCTCGCGGCAGCGGCGCAGGATGGCGTCGACCGACGCGACCGTTTCGAGGCAGCCGCGGTTGCCGCAGCAGCAGGGCTCCCCGTCGGGCAGCATGGTCATGTGGCCGATCTCGCCCGACGCGCCGCTGTGGCCGCGGTAGACCGCGCCGCCCGTGAGGATGCCCATGCCGATGCCGTAGGAGAGGCGCACGAAGAGGAAGTCCTCAACGTCCTGCGCCGCGCCCATCCAGTGCTCGCAGACCGCCATGCAGTTGGGGTCGTGCTCGAGCAGGACCTCCAGCCCGAACGCCCGCTGGAAGATTTCCCGCATGTTGACCTCCGAGAGGCTCCCGAACTGGTGGGTCCAGAGGGAGACGCCCCGCTCGGCGTCGACCTGCCCGGGAAAGGCGATCGCGAGGCCCTTGACCGTGCCCGCGGCGGTCTGCCCGAGCAGCTCGGCGGCGGCCTCCTTCATGAGGCGGAGGATGTCCTCCCCCTTCCGCCCCTCGGTGGGCCGCCAGACGCGGGCGAGCACCCGGCTGCGCAGGTCGCAGACCACGCCGGTGAGTCCGGAGAGGTTGACGTCCAGCCCGATGATGAGGTTGTCCTTCAGGTTGATGTCGAAGCCGGAGGGGTTGCGTCCCGCGCCCTCCGTCCGGACGGGCAGCTCACGGAGGACGCCCCGCTCGAGCAGGATGGAGCAGAGGTTGGAGACGCTGCCCCAGCTCAGCCCGGTGAGGGACTGGATCTGCCGCTTGGTGACGGGCGCGTGGGCGCGGATGCAGTCAAAGACGCTTTCCATATTGGCGCTGCGCATGTCGTCATGGTTCACGGTGCGCTGCAAGGAGAAGCCCCCTTTCTGTAAATATCACGATATGATAAATTTTTTTGCCTGACCCTATTGCAATTATATCACATCATGATATAATTGCAATAGGAAAGCTCGCACAAACCTGACACATCATCATCGGGAGGCGATTTGATATGGATTTTGACGGAAAAGCCATCTCCTCGGCCCTGCTGGAATACACCGGGGACGTCGCGGCGCGCGCGATGCGCACAGACTTCGACCTGCTCGCGCAAATCGCGCGGACGCTCATCGAGGCCAAGGAGCGCGGCGCGACGATCTACACGGCGGGCAACGGCGGCAGCGCGGCGACCGCCTCGCACATCTGCAACGACCTGCTCAAGGGCTGCCGCGTCCACAACCGCGAGGGCTTCAAGACCGAGTGTCTCGCGGATTCCTGCGCGGTCATGACCTGCCTGGGCAACGACTTCTCCTATGAGGAGATCTTCTCCATCCAGCTGCGCACCAAGGCGCACCGGGGGGACGTGCTGCTCGTCTACAGCGGCAGCGGGAACTCCCCCAACATCGTGCGTCTGGTGGACACCGCCCGGGAGATGGGCGTCGTCACCATCGGCTTTTCCGGCCGGGACGGCGGGAAGCTCGCGGGCCGCTGCGACCTGCTGCTCATCGCGCCCACCGACTCGATGGAGCAGATCGAGGACTTACATATGCTCTATGTGCACGCCCTCTCAAGCGTCATTCAGCAGGTCCTGCCCGACCGCTGGGGGGTGGAGTACGTCCGTTACCCCGACCCGAAGGCGGGGATCACCACCGCGCTCTTCGACTTTGACGGAACGGTGAGCCTCATCCGGGAGGGCTGGCGGGAGATCATGGTCCCCTATTTTGCCGAGGTGCTCGGCGCGACCGGGACCGGGGAATCGCCCGAGACGCTTTGCGAGGTGGCCGCCGACTTTGTCGACGCGCTCACCGGCAAGCAGACGATCTTCCAGTGCATCCGGCTGGACGAGGAGGTCCAGAAGCGGGGCGGCCCCCACCGGGACCCGCTGGAATACAAGGCGGAGTACCTGCGGCGGCTGGGCGTCCACATCCGGGACCGGCGCGAGGGGCTGGAAAACGGGACGATCGACCCGTCCGGGCTGCTCGTGCCGGGCGTGAGGGAGCTGGTCGGCGCGCTGCGGGAGGCGGGGATCGCCTGCCACCTCGCGAGCGGCACCGACGAGGCCGACGTGCTCCATGAGGCGCGCCTGCTCGGGCTGGACGGCTGCTTCGACGCCATCCACGGCGCGCGCGACGAGATGACCGAGTGCTCCAAGGAGCAGGTGCTGCGCGGGCTCTTTGCCGACGGCACCCTGCGCCCGGAGCAGCTCGTCTCCTTCGGGGACGGGTATGTCGAGATCGAGCTGGTCGCGCAGCTCGGGGGCTACACCTTCGGCGTCGCCACGGACGAGGTACGCCGGAAGGGGATCAACGAATGGAAGCGCCGCCGCCTGCTTTCGGCGGGCGCGGACGCGATCATTCCGGATTTTGCCGGGTACCGGCAAATCGTACACGCGATCAGGGAGGGGATTTAAATGCCGTTTGAGAAGTTTGACCGCTCCAGGCTGGAGATCTTCCCGCTCGAGCAGCGGGTGCACGACGTGGACATCAGCGTTGTGAAGTCGCTGGACGATCCCGTCCCGCCCTTTTCGCACCCCGAGCTGCCCTCCATCGCGCGCGACGTCGTGGCGGCCCGCCGGGAGCACGACGCGACGGTGCTGATGATGTACGGCGCCCACGTCATCCGCACCGGCAACGGCCTGCACATGATCGAATTGATGAAGCGCGGGCTGGTGACCCACTTCGCCACCAACGGCGCGGGCTCGATCCACGACTATGAGCTTGCGCTCATCGGCAGGACCTGCGAGAGCGTGGCCAAATACATCAGCATGGGCCAGTTCGGCCTGTGGACCGAGACGGGACGGCTCAACGACATCATCAAGGAGGGCGTCCGGGACGGCCTCGGCTGGGGCGAGGCCGTCGGCCGCTACATCTGGGAGGAGAAGCTCCCCAACCGCGAAAAGAGCGTGCTGGGCATGGGGTACCACCTCGGCGTGCCCTGCACGGTGCATATCGGCGTGGGCAACGACATCATCCACGAGCACCCCAACTGCGACGGCGCGGCGATGGGAGAGGCGTCCTACACCGATTTCCTCATCTACGCGCAGAGCGTGACGAAGCTGGAGCACGGGGTGTTCCTCAACTTCGGCTCGGCGGTCGCGGGACCGGAGGTCTACCTCAAGGCGCTCGCGATGGCCCGCAACGTCGCGCGGCAGGAGGGGCGGCAGATCGCCCATTTCACGACCGCGGTCTTCGACCTGCTGGAGATCGAAAACGGGGACTTTTCGGCCGCGCCGCCCAAGAGCGACCCGCGCTACTATTTCCGCCCGTGGAAGACGATCCTCGCCCGCACGGTGGCGGACGGCGGCGTGAGCCATTACATCCGGGGAGAGCACCAGAGGACGGTTCCCGCGCTGGCGCGGATGATCCTGGAGCTCGACAGCGCGGGAAAGTGAGGGAGCGCCATGATCGACTATCGCCGGATGATCGGGGCGATTGAACGGGAGCCCGCCTGCACCGTCGTGGTGTTCGGCGACTACTGCCTCGACAAATACCTCTATACCGATCCCGCCAACGACGAGCTCTCGGTCGAGACGGGGCTTGTCGCCCGCCAGTTCGACCGCAAGGCGATCTTCGCGGGGGTGGGCGGTACGATCACCAACAACCTGCGCGCGCTCGGCGTTGGGGTGCGCTGCGTCGGGATGCTCGGAAGCGATGGGGAGGGCTGGGAGCTGGAGCGCGCGCTCCGGGAGACCGGCGCGGACACCCGCTTCATGCTTGAGACGCCCGGCCGCTGCACCTGCACCTACACCAAGCCGATGCAGAAGAACCCCGACGGCGGCTACAGCGAAACGGGGCGGCTGGATTTCCGCAGCCTGACGCCGCTTCCGCGGGCCTATGAGGACGCGCTTGTCGGCAGGCTGGAGGAGGCTCTCACGGGCGCGGACGCGGTGATTATCACCGACCAGTTCGTCGAGCGCGGGCTCGGCGCGCTGACCGACCGGGTGCGGGCCGCCGTCTGCGCGATGGCGGAGGCGAACCCGGAAAAGCTCTTTTATGCCGATTCCCGCGCGTTCGCGGGGGAGTACCGCCATGTGATCGTCAAGTGCAACCATCTCGAGCTGCTGCACATCTGCGCCCCCGGCTTTAGCGGGGAACCCGGGCAGGCCTTCCTGGAGGAGTGCGGTCGGGAGCTTTCGGCGCGCACCGGCCGTCCCGCCTTCGTCACGATGGGGGACAAGGGCTCGCTCGTCTTCGCAAACGGAGCGGTCACCGCGGTGCCCGCCTTCCATGTGGAGGGGCCGGTGGATATCGTCGGCGCGGGCGACGCGACCAACGCGGGCATCGTGCTCGGCTTCTGCCTCGGCTTCTCCGCCCCCGAGGCGGCGGCGCTGGGAAACTGCGTCTCCTCGATCACCATCCAGCAGATCGGCAGGACGGGCACCGCCACCCGCGCGCAGGTCGCCGAACGCCTGCGCACCCGCCTGGAACAATAGGATCGGGACCATAGGAAAGGCCGGCGCCGCGCGCCGGCCTTTTTTCGTGCTGTCTTTTCGCGCGCTTTGTGCTATAATAAGCGGGCGGCGCGGCTGTGCAAAGGCCGCCGGAATACATAGAGGACAAGAGGAAGTTATGAACGAAAAAGAAATTTCAGAAATCCGCCGCCGGTTCCGTCCCGACAAGTCGAACATCACCCACATCCGGGGATGCTACGTCAACGACAAGCGGGAGATCGTCACCGGCATTGACCAGTCGCTCGCGGTGATGCCGCAGGAGGAGTCCGAAAAGCTGCTGACAATCCTCCGCCGGGCCCTCTCGGGGACGGTCGGGAAGAATTTGGTCGACATCCCCTTTACGACGCAGCAGGTCGTCGACAGCGAGGAGCACCGGCTGCTGATGGCGCTGCGGGATTCCGCGCTGAAGGACGAGGAGGCCGTGCAGGCCTTTTTCCAGCGGGTGATCCAGTCGCTTACGCTGGAGGGCGGCTACCTGATCCTGCTGGCGGCGGACAAATACGACGTGCCCTGCCGCTCGAAGGACGGGGAACGGCAGGACGACGCCTCCTCGGAGGTGTACTCCTACATCCTGTGCGCCGTCTGCCCGATCAAGGAGACAAAGCCCGCGCTGGGTTATTACGTCAACGAGAACGCCTTCCGCAGCTGCCGGACCGACTGGATCGTCGGCGCGCCCGAGCTCGGGTTCCTGTTCCCCGCGTTCGACGACCGCAGCGCCAACATTTACGGCGCGCTCTACTACTCGCGCGACATCGCGGAAAGCCACGGGGAGTTCGTGGACGCGGTCTTTCGCCGCGAGGCGCCGATGCCCGCCGCCGAACAGAAGGAGACCTTCCAGTCGATCCTTGGGGAGACGCTGGCGGGCGAATGCAGCTACGGCGTCGTGCGGGCGGTCCACGACCGGCTGTACGAGATGGTCGAGGAGCACAAGGCGAACAAGGCCGAAGCGCCGCTGGTGGTGTCCAAGCAGACGGTGCGGCGGGTGCTCGAGTCGTGCGGCGTCGCGGAGCCGCAGGCGGCGGAATTTGAGGAGAAGTTCGACGCCGGGTTCGGCGCCGACGCGGACGTCAGCCCGCAAAACCTCGTCGACGTGAAACGGATCGAGGTCCGCACCCCCGACGTGACGATCCATGTGAGCCCCGGGCGCAGCGACCTGGTCGAGACGCGGGTGATCGACGGCGCGCGGTATATCCTGATCCGCGCCAACGACGGCGTCGAGGTCAACGGGGTGAACATCAGCAAGTTTTGACGGCGCGCCCTAAAAGCGGATGTGGAAAGGCGCCCGGCGGATTGACCGCCGGGCGCCTTTTTTGCGTGGGCTTGCGGCTTCGGGGCCGCGTTCAGGCCAGTTTTCCCTGTTTGCGGCGGCGGAAGCGGCGGACGATGAGGAGCGCGGCCAGCAGGAGGACGGCCCCGCCGCCCGCCTCCAGCAGCAGGAGCGTGGGGAACTGCTGCCGCGCCTGCCCGCCGGGGAATTCGCCGCCCGGGCCTCCGCCGGGGAAGCCCCCGCCGTCCCCGCCCGGGACGTTTCCCTGCCGGACCTGCCCCTCGTCCCCCGGAGATGCGGGGCCTCCGGAGGGAAGGGCGGGCGGTGCGGCTTCCGCGTCCGCGGTACGGGCCTCCTGCTGCCCGCCGCCCGGCGGCGGTTCGCCCTCCGGACGGGCTTCGCCTTCCGCGGGCCGGCCGGCTTCTGCCGGGGGTTCCCCGTCCCGGCCGCCTTCCCGCCGCTGGCCACGCCCGGCGCGCGCTCCCTCCTCCAGGCCGGGAGGGGAGCCGTTCCCGCCGCGCCCGCCGCCCATGTTCATGCCGCCCATCGCGCTGAAATTGAGAGCGGAGGCGTCGACCAGCGCGGAGGGGTCCGCCTTTTGGCCCTCCCCGGTGGAGGGGATGGACCCGTCGAGTTGTCCGAGCACGCTTTCCGCCCGCAGGAGCACATAGAGCTTGAGGTTTACGACGGCGGTATCGTACTCCTCATAGCTGTAGAGAGCGGTCGCGTCCGTCTGCACATGGGGGGAGATCAGGCGGCTGACCCGCTCGATCGTATCGGTGAGCCGTCCGCCGCCGACATAATCCTCCGCGATCTGCCGCAGGTAGCCGTGGTAGCGCGCGCGGTATTCCTCCACCTCAAGCAGTTTTTGGAGGATGGGGCTCTTTTCGGCCGAGGTGCCCGAATAGGGGTCGTCGATGGGGAAGTTGACCGCGTCGGAGGCGGAGCGGAGCTGGTGCGCCCCAAAGGAGAGGTTGTAGTCCCACGGCAGCATCGAGAGCCTGCCGTCCTCCTCATAGAGGTAGTAGTTGTGCTTGAGGTTGGACAGGTAGCTGTCGAGGTTGACGAGGAAGACGTTGGCCGCGAAATATCGCAGCACCTCGTCCACATCGATATACGCTTCGAGGTTCTCGCCGCTGTCGAGGTGCGCGAGCGCCTCGACGACCCGGCGCTCGTCCTCGTCGGACGTCCGGAAGACGGCGTTCTCAAAGACGGCGGCGTAGCTCTCCGGGTCGTCGCCGCTGTAAACGAGGTCGTTGCCGCTCCCGCGGCCCCCGCCGCCCTCCGATTCCGGCTTGTAGAGCTGGCCGTAGCCGCCGCCGAAACTGCGCTCGGCAAACTCCTCCTCCACCGCCTCGAGCAGCAGGTAGAGGCCGAACGGCTCGCCGTTCACGGTGACTTCGGCATAGGTGCATAGCGGCGCGGGGATCCCGAGATAGTCCATCAAATCGTAGGAGAGGGCCTCCTTCATGTAGGTCGGGTCGGCGTAGGAATTGTTGAGCACGAGCTTGGAAAGACCCCAGAAGGACTGGCCGTCGACATATTTGTCCGCCCGGATTTTGAAGCTGAACCGCTCGGAGTCCATCCCGGCGATGCCGGTGAGGCTCGTGTTGCCCTTGGGACGGATGGCGGCCGAGGAAAACTCCGTCCCGTCGATCGTCACGTCGCAGGAGACGTACTCCTCCTGCCGGGCGTTTTCGATCATGTCGTCCCACTCGCCGGGGTCCATTTGGATGTCGATCGAGACGATCTCCTTCCCGAAGAGCCTGTCGGCATAGGCGCCGCCCGACTTTTCGAGCGAGGCGCGCAGGGAGGCGGGCATCCAAAGCATGCCGAGCAGGAGCAGCACCGCCAGAGCCATGGCGGCCCCCGCGATCAGCCAGTAGCGCTTGCCGGTCATCATGGCGGCGCCCGGTCAGGACATGTACTCGCCGTTATAGCTCACGAGCACCGCGCTGTTCACGCCGGGAAGCGCGGAGATTTCGTTGACAAAACGGGTCGTCATGTCCTTGAGGCGGACCTCCACCGTCAGCTCCACGCCGCTCTGGGAGACGGTCTTGGATTTCAACAGGGATTTTTTCACCGCCCGGTTGACATAGCCGTTGACCGCCGCCTCGGCCTCGTCCCCCGCGCAGCTCACGACGAGGATGTAGGGGTTGTCGGTGCTCTTTTTATTGACGAAGAGGACGAGGAAGATGCCGATGAAGAGGGAGCCGAGCACCGCGAGGGGAAGTAAGCCCGCGCCGGTGACGATGCCCGCCGAGATCGACCAGAAGAGGAAGGCGATGTCCATCGGCTCCTTGATGGCGGTGCGGAAGCGCACGATCGACAGCGCGCCGACCATGCCGAGGGAGAGGATGACGTTGGAGGTGACGGCGAGGATGATGAGGGTGGTGACGAGGGTCATGGCGACGAGCGACGCGCCGAAGGAGGCGGAATACATCACGCCGCTGAAGGTTTTGCGGTAGACGGCGAAGATGAAGAGCCCGAGCAGGAGGGAAAGCAGCATGGCGAGCCCCATGTCGAGCAGGGAGAAGGAGGAGACCTTCTCGAGGAAGCTGGACTTGAAGATATCGTTGAAGGTGGTCATGTTGGGTACCTCACTGTTCTTTCAGAGTTGGCCGCAGAAGGTGCGGCAGGCGGCGTATTTGGAAAAGGCGGTCGACTGGCGGTCCCGCTCCTGGACGAGATCGCCGATGAGGTCGGGGAGGAACTCGTCGAATTTGACCTCCAGCAGGATGGGGCTTCCGGTCCGGACGGTGACCGCGCCGGGGTCGAGGAAGCCGGCGGCGGAAAAGCCGGTGCGGATGCCGCTGTCGACCGTCACGCGGACGTTGCCGGCGGGGTAGACGTACGCCTCCCGTGTGTAGACGACCGGCGTGAGCGGGCGCAGAAGCTGGCAGCGCATCTTGATAGAGAGCTCCATGACGAGCTCCCGCCCGTCGTTTTCCATCCAGGCGGCGTCCCCGGCGAGCAGCCGTTCGCACTCCTCCCGTGTGACGGCCGCCTGCGCCTTGCAGCCCAGGCCGTTTCGCTTGGATTTCTTCTCCAGCCGCAGGAAGGAGAGGTCGCCGTTATAGTAGCGCAGGCGGAACTTCTCCCGGTTGTTCACCCCGTCGAGCTTTTCCCGCAGGGCCTTGTTGTCGAGGTTGTCGAAATAGAGGCTGTGGACGGTGTAGTTCCCGTCCGGCCCGGAAAAGCGGTCGAGCGGGGCGATCTCCCGCAGCCGCCGGCGGATGGCGAGATAGTCGGCGTGGTTGATGTAGTGCTTGAGCTCATGCCGGTATTTTCTTTCACACATGGCGGCGCTCCTTCGTTTTTTTCTATTTTTGCGCGCCCGTGTGATGCTTTTGTGTGCGGATCGAGACAAAATCCTGAACATTTTACCCGCGGCGCATCCAAATTTTACAGGTCCGGCGCGCAAAAAAGGAAGGCCGCAGGCATCTGCCTGCGGCCTTCCCGTATAAGTGGTAATGGATCGTCAGCCCCCGACCAGCTCCCGCACGAAGGCGGTAGCGGGACGGCTGCGCAGCTCGTCGGGCGGGCCGTCCTGCACGATGCCGCCGTGGTCCATGACGAGCACGCGGCTCCCCAGCTTGAGCGCCTCGCCGATGTCGTGGGTGATGAAGACGATCGTGACGCCCTGCTCCCGGTGGATGCGCAGAATCTCGTCCTGCAGCGCCTTGCGGGTGATGTCGTCCACCGCGCCGAACGGCTCATCCATCAGCAGGATGTCTGGGGAGGCGGCGAGCGCCCGCGCGATGCCGACCCGCTGCTTCTGCCCGCCCGAAAGTTCGGCGGGATAGCGCCTGGCAAGCGCGGGATCGAGGCGCACGACCTCCATCCATTTCTTCACCGCGCGGCGGGTCTTCTCCTTGTTCTGCTTGTTGAGCAGGGTGGGGACGTAGGCGATGTTGTGCCACACGTCCATGTGGGGAAAGAGCCCCACCCCCTGGATCGCGTAGCCGATGTTGCGGCGCAGGACGATCTGGTCGACGGTCGAGACGTCCCGCCCCTCCACATAGACGGCGCCCGTGTCGGGGGAGAGCAGGCCGTTGATGAGCTTTAAAAGGGTCGTTTTGCCGCAGCCCGAGCTGCCGATCACGGTGACGAACTCGCCGCGCGCGATCGAGAGGCTCACGTCGGTGAGCACGTCGTTGACGCCGTAGCTCTTGCCGACATGGTCGAAACGGATGATCGGGTCACCGCTCATTTGAGCAGCCCCTTGGAGGTCAGGAATTCCTTCGCGACTTCCTTTTCATCGCGGTTTTCCACCTCGACCTGGTAGTTCATCGAGGCCATCTCGGCGTCGGTGATGAGGCCGTTCATCTTCTCGAGCACCGGCTCGAGTTCGGGGTGCTTTTCAAGGGTGTCCATCCGCACGACGGTGCCGCAGTAGTAGTTGGTGAAGAGGTGCTTGTCGTCGGTGGGCAGCGTGATGTCCGCGACGCTGAGCTGCGCGTCGGTGGTGAAGGCGTTGGTCACGTCGATGTCGCCGTTTTCAAGCGCCTTGTATTTGAGGCCGATGTCGATGTCGGAGGTGGATTTGAAGTTCATGCCGTAGGCCTCGGCGAGGTGGGGGAAGCCGTCCGCCTTCTCGAAGAAGTCGGGGTTCGCGCCGAAGACGAGGTCCGGGGAGACCTTCGCGATGTCGGAGTAGGTCTCAATGCCGTACTGCTCCGCCACATCGCGCCGCACCGCGAGCGCGAAGGTGTTGTTGAAGCCGTAGAGCCCCGTCCATTTGAGGCCGAGCTTCTGGTACGCCTCCTGCAGGCCCGCGTAGAGGGTGTCGTCGTCGGGGACGTCCTCCCGCTTCACGACGAACGCCCAGGCGGTCCCGGTGTATTCGGGATAGAGGTCGAAGTCGCCCTTGAGGAGCGCGGGGTGGATGTTGGTGGTGCCGCCGCCGATCCCCTTGGTGATCTCGACGGTGAGCCCGGTGTCCTGCTCGATGAGCTGCGCGAGCATTTCCGAGAGGATGAACTGCTCGGTCATCGGCTTGGTGGCGATCTTGACGACGCCGGAATCCTTTTTGCCGCAGCCGGAAAAAACGCCCGCGAAGAGCAGGACGGCCAGCAGAACGCTGAGAACCTTACGGATTTGATGTTTCATTGTTCCAGTCTCCATTTCTTTTTGAGATAGTGCTCCAGCCTGCCGAGCAGGAAATCGCACAACAGCGCCACGGCGGCGATCAGCAGGCTTCCCGCCACGGTGAGGCTGATGTTGTTGGTGGTGATGCCGCGGTAGACCGCGACGCCCAGTCCCCCCGCGCCGATGAAGGCGGCGATGCCCGAGAGGGAGACGGTCATGACGACCATGTTGCGCAGCCCCGCGACGATGACGGTCATCGCCAGCGGCAGCTTGACGCGCACCATGATCTGGAGGTCGGTGCTGCCCATGCCGCGCGCCGCCTCGATGATCTCGGGGTCGATCGAGGTGATGCCGGTGTAGGTGTTGCGCACCATCGGCAGCAGGGCGTAGACGGTGAGCGCGATGATCGCGGTCGTGTCCCCGATGCCGGAAAACGGGATCAAAAAGCCCAGCAGGGAGATCGACGGGATCGTGTATACGACGTTGGTGACCCCGATGACGAAGGGCGCGGCCCGCCGGTGCCCGCTGATATAGACGCCCAGCAGCAGCCCGGCCGCCGCCGCGATGACGATCGCGGTCGCGGAGATGCGCAGGTGCTGCACAAGCAGCTCGGCGAAGAACTCCCGCCGTTCGCCATAGAGGCGCAGTATTTGTGACATGTGTGTTCCCCTTTATCTGAGTCCTACCGATGCAGCCGGCGAATCGCCCCCACCGGGCAGGTCTCGGAGCAGAGCCCGCACTGCAGGCAGTGCTCCCATGCTATTTTGTACGGCGTGCCCTCCGAAATGCATTTCTGGGGGCAGGCGTCGGCGCAGGCGCCGCAGCCGGTGCAGCCGCCGGTGATTTCAAAGCCGCAGTGCTCCTCCGGCGCGCCGCCGAAGGAGAAGGTCTCGCGGCGGATGGGGTAGTGGAGCAGGTCGAACCATTCGCCGGAGCCCTCATAGATGAGGAAGGCGTCGAGCGCGTAGCGGCTCTCGCCCGGGTAGACCTCGTTCATGCCGGGGTTCTGCTCGAACACCCGGTCGACCCATTTCTGCTCGACCTTCCGCACGCGGCCGCTCAACTTGAGCGACTGGCAGTCGGGCGCCATCGCCGAGAGGGCGATCTTCCCGGTTTCGGCAAGCTGCCGGTAAAACGGCTTTCCCCGCGAGGTTACGATATAGAGCCCCTCGGGTTCGCAGAGCATCACGTTGATGATGCGGGACTGCGGGTTCCCGTCGGCGTCCACCGTCGCGGCGGAGGCGATCTTTACCGTCCGGAACATCTTCAGATAGAATTGCGCGTCCATAAATCGGCCCGCCTTTCATTCTATTCCCGCGCCGGGAGGCGCGTTCTTTCGACGCTTTCATCATAATACACCGCCCGCGCAAAGTAAAGTAAGCACTTTCCGGTAACGTAGGTACCCAAAGGATACCGTGGCGGCGGGGAACAGGAGAAAACCGGCCCCCCGCGCAGGGCGGGGAGCCGGTCTGACGAGAATAGGAGAAAGAAATGAATGTGAATTGGGCGTTATTCGTAGACGAGCTCGGAGATCGAAGGATCCTGGAGCGCCTCGGCGTTGTACCACTTGGCGCCGGTGTCGACGATCGGGCTCGCGGCGGGTTTGCCGTTGATGGCGTCAACCGCCAGGGAGACGGCCTTGTAGCCGATCTGGTAGGGGTCCTGGGTCACGGAGCCGAGGAACCAGCCGTTCTCGACGGCGACGCGCTGGGTCTTGCCGGCGTCAAAGCCGATGGCGATGATGTCCTTGAACTTGCCGGTGTCCTTGTTGAAGTCGTTGCCGTCGTTGGAAGCGGCGAGGATGCCGCCGGCGGCGTTTTCATTGGAGCCGTAGATCGCGACGAGGTTGTCGAGGCCGAGCAGCGCCTCGGCACCGGTCTTCTGGTCGGCGGCGGAGGTGGTGGCCGGGACGTTGACGTTGACGATCACTTTCGCGGAAGCGGCGTCCTTGGCATACTTGTCATGGCCGACGATCTTGACGGAGTCGTCGCCGACGAGCTCGACGAGCTTGTTGATGAAGCCGGAGGTACGGGAGATGATCGAATCGGAGGTCGCGTCCTGGGAGAGGACGGCCACGTTGATCGGCGCTTCGGGGGTGGCGGCGGCGAGCTTCGCCTGGAAGCCGGCGTCAGCGTACAGCTGCTCGGCAGCGATCGCGGCGGCGGCGGAGTTGTCGGTGGAAGCGGTCGCGTAGATGGAGCCTTCAGGAGCGTTCGGAACGCCCGAGTCAAAGCCGACGACGGGGATGCCGTTGTCCTTGCAGGCCTGGAGCTGCTCCTTCACCGACTCGGTGTCGAGCGCGGCGAGGCAGACGGCGGCGGGCTTTTTGTCCATCGCGGATTTGAGCATGTCGACCTGGATGGCGATATCCGACTCGGTCGGCGGGCCGTCGAAGGTGATTTCAACGCCGAGGTCGGCGGCCGCCTGATCGGCGCCCTTTTTGACGACCTGCCAGAACTGGTGCTGGAAGCCCTTGGAGACGACCGCGATGTAGGGCTTTTCGCCGTTGTCGGCGGGAGCGGGCGTGGCCGCGTCAGGGGCGGGTTCCGCGGTGTCGGCGGG